>NZ_SSOE01000055.1:0-100716 GCF_029871175.1 Pseudomonas sp. BN607 | reverse complement strand
TGCATGCGTGGCGATGAGCCCTTTGATACGGCCAAGCTGTTCAGCGCTGAGCACCTCAAAAAAACTTGACCTCCAACAGAGTATCTACGTTTGTTTCGGGCCAATCACGCCTGTGATGGCGGCGCGCGACCGCCTTGTTTGTACCCTTCAATATCGAGTCATGCGCCAAGGCGTTCGCGCGCAAATCCGCCAGGAATAATTGGTCCGAAACAAACGTAGGAGCGAGCGCAGCTCGCGATGCGCCGCGCGGGCGGCGCTCGATCCCACAGGCGCTGAAACCCTTACGACGAACCCCCGTCGGCCTACTTGGGATAGAGCGGCGGCAAGCTGCCATTCTCACCCGTCGGCAGCAGCACCTGCTCAGCCGGCGGAATGGTACCAATCGCCCGCCATAAATCCTCCCCCTGCCAATACTGCCCACTCTCGCTGTACAACGCCCCGTTCAACCCATCCAGCGCATCCGACAACGGCACGAAGCGCGCCGCCATCTCGGCCAGGGTTTCCGGTTGCTGCCGGGCCCAGGCATCCAGCGCCTGGCGCGTAGCCTGGGGGTCGTTTGCCTGGCATGCCCGCTTGAGGTCGTCCAGCAAGGTGCGTGGGCTTGGCCCGTTCTGCGCGGCGCGCAGCACCGCCGGCCGCGAACGGGCGCGCCACCACAGGGCAAAGCCCAGCACGGTGGTCAGGGCGAACACCAGTGTGGCCAGTTGCCAGGGCCACAGCAGGGTGCTGGCGCTGCTGTTGTCACCCACCGGGGTGTCGGCGCTCAGCGCCGGGTTGTCCTGCACGTTCAGCGTGCGCGCCGGCAGGCTGCTGTGCTCCAGGTGGTCCTCGCGGGTGTTCCACCAGGCCACTTCCAGGGCCGGCAGGGCCAGGGTCCCGGCGTGGGTCGGTACCAGGGCTTCGCGCTCTTCGCGGTTGGCGGTCATGCCGCGTTCGTTGATTTCGTTGCGCAGCAGCGGCTGGTCGGGGTAGCGGCGCAGGCCGGTGATCTCAGTGGCCGGCAGTGGTGGCAACTGGGTGCTGGACAAGCCTTCTGCGCGCAGGGTGATATTGCGCGTCAGCGAGTCGCCAATCTGCACCGGCTGGCTGCCGGGGTCGGGGTTCCAATGTTCTTCCAGGGTCAGGCTGCGGGCTGGCAGCCACGGTACGCCGGCAGGCCAGGCTGCCGGAATTGGCCGCACGCTGAGGCGCAACGGCAGCGAACTGACCTGCACCTGGCGACCGGCGCGGGCCGTGCCGTTGGCCTGCGCGGCTTCGTCGTTGCTGGCCGCAGCGGTAGCGGTGAAGGTCAGCGGTGGGATTTCAAGGGTGCCGCTTTGCTGGGCGTAAACGGCATAGCGCGTTTCAATCACGCCGTGGCGTACGCCGTTGATTTCCTTCTCATAGGTGCGCGATTCGCCCAGTGGCTCGACTTTGGCGTTTTCCAGCTGCAGCGGGCTCAGGCTGCTGTCGTCATACAGCGCTACCGAGTGGTAGATGCGCAAGGTCAGCACGGCCTGGGCCTGGACGTAGACGTCGCTGCTGTCGAGGGCTGCCTCGATGAATACTTGAGAGGTGTCTTGCCGGCTGGCATCGGCCTGCAGCACTTGCAGTTCGATGGCCTGGCTGTGTGACTGGCCCAGTTGCAGTTCGGGAATACGCAGGCTGCCGCTGCGCCTTGGTAGCAGGGTGATGATCCAGCGAGTGCTGGCACGGGTTTCACCATCGAGGGTGTGCAGGCTGTTCAGCTGGCGCGTGCCGCGCACTTCGAAGTCTCCTTCCAGGGCCCGCAGGTCGGGTTTGCCGAACTGGGTGACGTCCTGGCTTTCCAGGGTCAGTTCCAGGCTTTCGCCGGCTTCCAGGCGGGTACGGTCGACGCTGGCCTGCAGGAGCGGTTCGGCGTGGGCCAGAACAGCCCATAGCAGGGTGAGGAGAAAGACGCCGAGGCGACTCATTGTGGGTTTTCCTGATGCAATTGCTGTTCATACCAGAATTTGCGCCGCAGCAGCTCCGCCGGGTTGTCGGGGATCTCCCGCAGCCATTGTTCCAGGGCCTGGCGCTGTTCTGCGTCGAGGCTGGTCGATACCGGGCGCTGTGGCGGCTGGATGACGCTGTCGTCCCCCCCGGCCTGGTTACCGGGCGTGGCCTGGCTGTTGCTGCTGCTTTCGCCAGGCTGTTCGGCGCTGGCTTGTTCTTCGTTGCCGGGTGTGCCTTGGGCAGGGCTGCTGGCCGAACTGCTGTTGCCTTCGGTTTCGCTACCGGGCGTGCCTTGGGCATCGTTGCCGGGCGGTTGCTCCTCGGCCTTGGCCTCACGCTGTTGCAGCATTTGCTGCACCAGGGCCTGGTTCTCCAGTGCCGCTTGCAGGTCGGGCTGGCGCTCCAGCGCTTGTTCGTAGGCGTCCAGAGCGGCTTCCAGTTCGCCGCTGTGGGCCAGGGCATTGCCTCGATTGTAGTGGGCTGCGGCCGTGTCGCCTTGGGAAAAGGCCTCGGCGGCACCGGCGTAGTCGCCAGCCTGGTACAGCGCCATGCCGCGCCACTGCGGGTCGTGGAAGTGCCGCGCCGCGCTGGCCGGGCGGTTTTGTTGCAGCAAGCGCTGGCCTTGCTGGTCGGGGCGTAGCCACAGGTCGTTGAACTCGAAGGCCTGGCTGGGCTGCGGCAGGGCCACAAGCAGCGGCAGGCAGAACAGCCAGCCGCGCCGTCCGCCACAGGCGGCCAGCAGCAACAGGGGAAGCAGCAGCCAGTAGCCTTGGTCGGCCCAGCTGTCCAGTTGCAGGGTTTGGCCGTCGTTGCGCCCGTGCCGCGGGTTGTCGAACAGGCCCAGGCCACGCAGGTCGAGGTCGTCAATGCGGGCATGCCGGTAGCGCCCGCCAGTGCCGCTGATGAAAGCTTTCAGGCTGGCGCTGTCCAGGCGAGGCAAGAGGATGCCGCCCTGGTCGTCTTTAAGGTATTCGCCATTGGCCTGGCGCACCGGGGCGCCTTCGCGGCTGCCGATGCCCAGCATCAACAGGCTTGGGCCCTGGCGGCCGAGGGCCTGGACGATGCCCTGGCGCTCGGCGGGGCTGAGCGCCGAGCCTATCAGGAGCAGGCGGCCTTGGCCGAGGCCGCTCTGGGCCAGAAGCGCCAGGCCTTTTTGCACGGCCAGATCGGCACGCTGGCCGGGCTTTGGCATGATCGACGGGTCGATGGCCTCGAGCAAGTTGCGGGTGGTGGCCAGGTCGTCAGACAGCGGCACCACCGTGTGCGCGGAGCCGGCATACACCACCAGCGCCGTCTGGCTGTCGCGGCGGTGTTCCAGCAGGTCGAGTATTTTGCGCCGGGCCTGTTCCAGGCGGTTGGGCGGGCTGTCCTCGGCAAGCATCTGCGGGGTCAGTTCCAGCAGGATCACCAGCGGGTCGGCCGGGCGCTGGCGGCTTTCTGCCACGCGCTGCCAGCTGGGCCCGAGCAGCGCCAGGATCACCAGAAGCCAGGCCAGGCCCAGCGCCACCCACGGCAGCTTGCTGGTGCTGCCGCTACCGCCGCCCAGCAGCACGCCATGGAACGCCGGTGGCAGGATCATCTGCCAGCGCCCGGCGCGTTTGCGCCGGTGCCACAGCTTGTACAGCAGCCAGCCGAGCAGGGGCACGGCGAGCAGCCACAGCGGGCGCAGCCATTGTGGCCACAGGTCGATCATCGCCGCCTCCTCAACCGCAGGCGCTTCAGGCGCTGGCGCCATTCCGGGTGCGGCTGCAGGAAGCGCGGTTTGCGCATCAGGCGCTGCAGCAGGTTGTCGGGCCATTGCACGGCCACCACCAGCAGCACGCTGAGCAGCAGCGCCAGGGCCAGTGGCCAGGCGTACAGGGCCCGGGCCGTGCGGGCCTGGGTTGGTTGCTGGGCCACCGGTTCGAGCTGGTCGAGGGTGTCGCCGATGGTGTCCAGTTCGGCGCCGTCATGGGCGCGGAAGTAGGCACCGTGGGTGATGTCGGCAATTTCCTTGAGCGCGGCTTCGTCCAGGTCCAGGCTTGGGTTGAGACCGAGCAGCCCGGGGGTGCCACTGGCTTCGGGGTTGGCCCCGATGCCGATGGTGTAGATGCGCACGCCTTCCTGGGCTGCCAGGCGGGCGGCGGTCAGCGGGTGGATCTGCCCGCCGTTGTTGGCGCCGTCAGTGATCAGTACCAGCACCCGGCTCTGTGCCGGGCGTTGGCGCAGGCGCTTGACGGCCAGGCCAATGGCGTCGCCGATAGCGGTGTTCTTGCCGGCGATGCCGATTTGCGCCTCGTCGAGGAACGTGCGCACGGTGCGCCGATCGAAGGTGAGCGGCGCCTGCAGGTAGGCCTGGCTGCCGAACAGGATCAGGCCTACGCGGTCGCCTTCACGGTCCTGCAGAAAGTCGCCAAGCAGCGCCTTGACCAAGTCCAGGCGGCTGATGTCCTCGTTCTGCCACTGCATGTCGGGGAAGTCCATCGACCCGGACACATCCACTGCCACCAGCAGGTCGCGGCCGCTGGCAGCGATCGGCACCGGTTCGCCCAGCCATTGGGGACGGGCAGCGGCGCACAGCAGCAACAGCCAGATGATCACGAACGGCGCCTGCTGGCGCCAGGTGGGCAGGTTGAGCCGCGCCCGGCGCCCGGCCAGGCCTTCCAGTTCGTTGAGGAAACCCACCTTGAGCACCGGCTCGCCGCTGTCGGCGGCGGGCAGCAGCAGGCGTGCCAGCCACGGCAGCGGCAGCAGGGCGAAGACCCACGGCCAGGCCAGTTCAAACATGCTTGCGGATCCAGGTTTCGACGGCTTGGCTGAGGCCGGCAATGGCTTTGTCGTCGAGCTTGCACTCGGGTTTATAGGCGCCTTCGACCAGCACCATCCAGCGGGTCAGTCCGGCGGCCGGGCAGCGGTTGTCGAGAAACGCCAGCCACTGGCGGCCGTTAAGGGTGTGGCTGTTGGCGCCCGGGTAGTGGTTGCGGCACAGGCGCTTGAGCAGGGCGTTGATCTGTTGCAGCCAGGCACCGGCAGGCGCGCCATCGTACGGGCGTGGCAGGCGGGCCAGCTCGGCCAAGGCCTCGACACGCACAGGGTCCAGCGGTTGCTCGGCGCGTACGACACGGCGTTTGCCCGGGCGCCAGCGCCGCAGCCGCCACAGGCCCCAGCCCAGCACTGGCAAGATGGCCAGCAGTGCCCACCAGCCGGGTGCCGGTGGCCACAGGCCGATCGGTGCCGGGTCGAGCAGCGGGTGCAGCTGGTCGAGTGGGTTCATGACGCGCTCCGTGGCCGCTGGGCGTTCAGGTACTCGCGCAGTTGCTCGATCATTTCGCTTTGCGTGCTCAGCGGCATCAGCACGACGCGCAGCTTCTGGGCCATCAGCTCCCAGCGTTCGACGCGTGCCTCGGCTTGCTTGCGATAGGCATGGCGCAGGTTGGCGTCCAGGGTGTCGAGTTCCAGCTGTGCGCTGCGCTGGGCAAAGCGTAACAGGCCGGCGGCGGGCAGGGCGTGGTCGAGCGGGTCGGATACAGGCAACAGCAGCAAGTCGCAATGGCGCGAGAGCATGGCGAGATGCTGTTCGCACTGTGCGGTCAACGAGCGCTCGTCACAGATGACAATGGCCAGGCTGCCCGGGCGCAGTACTTCACGCGCCCGCCGCAGGGCCAGGCCAAGGCTGTCGGCCTGGGGGACGGCTTCGGTGTGCAGCGACTGGTTGACCTTGGCCAGGCGGTTGAGCAGTTGCAGCAGGCTTTGCTTGCTGCGCCGGGGCTTGATTTCGTGGGGGTCGTTGTCGCCGAACACCAGCCCGCCGATGCGATCGTTGTGGCCCAGCGCCGCCCAGCCGAACAGGGCCGCGGCCTGGGCCGCCAGCACCGACTTGAACATCTGCCCCGAACCGAAGAACAGGCGCTGGCTTTGCTCGACAAGTATGAAGATTGGCCGCTCGCGCTCCTCGTGGAACAACTTGGTGTGCGGTTCCTGGGTGCGCGCGGTGACGCGCCAGTCGATGTTGCGCACATCGTCGCCGGCCTGGTAGACGCGCACCTGGTCGAAGTCCACGCCGCGCCCGCGCAGCTTGGAGTGGTGCAGGCCGACCAGCGGGCTGCGCTGGCCAGGCTTGGAAAACAGCTGGATTTCGCGCACGCGGTGGCGCATGTCGATCAGCTCGGCAAGGCCGATGCGGATGCCGGGTTCGGCCAGCTGCGCAGTGGGCATGGGGTCAGGCAACGGCGACGACGTCGAGGATGCGCTGGACCACGCGGTCCTGGTCTATCCCCGCAGCCTCGGCCTCGAACGAGAGGATGATGCGGTGGCGCAGTACGTCGAACAGCACGGCCTGGATGTCTTCGGGGCTGACGAAGTCGCGCCCGGCCAGCCAGGCGTGGGCACGTGCGCAGCGGTCCAGTGAAATGGAACCGCGCGGGCTGGCACCGTAGGCGATCCAGTCGGCCAGTTCGGCGTCGAACTTGGCTGGGGTGCGGGTAGCCATCACCAGTTGGACCAGGTATTCCTCCACCGCGTCGGCCATGTACAGGCCAAGGATTTCCTTGCGCGCGGCAAAGATGGCCTGCTGGCTGACCCGGCGCTCGGGCTTCACTTCGCCCCCCAGCGCCTCGCCGCGGGCCTGGGCCAGGATGCGTCGCTCCACGGCGGCGTCGGGGAAGCCGATTTTGACGTGCATCAGGAAGCGGTCGAGCTGGGCTTCGGGCAATGGATAGGTGCCTTCCTGCTCGATCGGGTTCTGCGTGGCCATGACCAGAAACAGTGGCGACAGGTCGTAGGTACTGCGGCCCACGCTGACCTGGCGCTCGGCCATGGCTTCGAGCAGCGCCGACTGGACCTTGGCCGGGGCCCGGTTGATTTCGTCGGCCAGCACCAGGTTGTGGAAGATTGGCCCCTGCTGGAACACGAAGCTGCCGGTTTCCGGGCGGTAGATTTCGGTGCCGGTGATGTCTGCCGGGAGCAGGTCGGGGGTGAACTGTATGCGATGGAACTGCGCTTCGATGCCTTCTGCGAGTTCTTTGATGGCTTTGGTCTTGGCCAGGCCCGGTGCCCCTTCGACCAGCATGTGGCCGTCGGCCAGCAGCACGATCAACAGCCGTTCGACCAGTTTTTCCTGGCCTAGGATCTGGGAAGAAAGAAAGGTGCGCAGCGCTGTCAGCGCTTCACGGTGTTCCATCGGTGACGGTTCCTGGTATGGGGCCTGCGGCGGCTGAAGGCAGCGGCCCGGGCGAGGGTTGATACTTTAATGCATCCGGGGGGGCGCCGACCAATGGCAGCGGGTAAATTTATCCACCCATCGGGGCATGCCGGTCCGAAATGTCCCACCGCTGCCTGGCCCTTGCCTGATGTTACCTGGCGGCGTGCTGGCGCTTGCTTGTGCTTTTTCGGCAAGCAGAAGGCACGAAGATGAAATCGAGCAGCGACAGCAGGGCAAACCCTGCGCCCGTGACCTTGCGGTTTGGGCTATTTTTCGACGGCACCGGTAACAACCAGCACAATGCCATGGCGATGGCCGAACAGGGCGGCAGCAACCCTGACGCGTTGAGCAACGTGGCCCTGTTGCACGCACTGTATCCGGCGGATTCGCCCGATGCTGGCGGGCCGTTGCGCTTCCTGAAACGTTATGTGGAGGGCGTGGGCACCTTGGCCGGTGAGGCCGATCATGTCTATGCCTCGGCCACCGGGCGCGGGCGCACCGGCGCTGAAGCCCGGGTTGGCGAGGCGCTGCAGGGGATCGCCGGGCAACTGCGGGGCTGGTGCCGGGCGCACCCGCAGGCATCGCTGGCCCGGGTCGAGTTCGACCTGTTCGGGTTCAGCCGCGGCGCGGCCGCAGCGCGGCACCTGGCCAACCTGCTGCACGACGACGCAGGCGGGCTGTTACCAGTGGTGTGTGACATCACGATCAACTTCATCGGGCTGTTCGATACCGTGGCAGCGATCATCGCGCCGTTACAGGGTGACTTCGACCCCGCCGACAACCGCCATGGCGGCCTGCGCGTGGGCCTGGGTGCCGGCATTGCCCGGCACATGGTGCAACTGGTCGCGGGCGATGAGCAGCGGCACAACTTCCCGCTGGTGGGCAGTGGCCACGACATTGTCGTGCCGGGTGTGCATTCGAATATTGGTGGGGGGTACCCGGAGGTCACGCTGGAACAGGTGCTGCTGTGCAAGCCACAGTCCCAGCGGGTGCCGGCGGGGCTGCCTGCGGGTAAGAGTCGGGTGCATGCCACGATGAGCACCTTGCTGGCTTCGGCGTATACCGCAATGGGTGAGCCCAGGCCGCGGGTGTTGACCTGGGAGGAGCCGATTGCCGGCGGCCGGCCAAGTGAGGCGCAAAAGCAGGTGTATGCGGCGCTGTACCGCGAGCGAGAAGTGGCAGGGCAGCTTTCGCGAGTGTACCTGAGCGTGATGCGCGAGCTGGCGATACGGGCGGGCGTGCCGTTTGCGCCGTTGGGTGGGCAGGCTGAACACCGGTTACCAGATGAGTTGCTGCCGATCAGCCGCAAATTGCATGCGTTTGCCTTGGGCGAAACCCGGCAGCCGGGGTTGAGTGAGGACGAACAGCAGTTGTTGCGCGACAAGTATGTGCATGCGTCGGCAAACTGGAATGCGGTGAAGGGTTTACGTAACAGTGTGCTGGACGTGCTGTTCGTCAATCGGCCGGCGGCCGGGGGGCGAGTGATGCATGCGAACCCGGCTTGATGAATGATCCGGTCGCTCTACGCGAAATCAAGCGCCGCTCGCGCGGTGCATCGCGAGCAAGCTCGCTCCATTTGTTATGGGCCAGTCATTCCTGTGGCCTTTGCCTTGGCGTACACCTTGATATCGCGTCATACAAACAAGGCGGTCGCGCGCGTCTGTCACAGGCATAACTGGCCAGAAACAAATGTGGGAGATTTTATGGTTTCTGGCAATGGCATCAGTGCTCGCCATGGCATCTTCAGCGTCTGTGAGATCGAGCGCCGCCCGCGCGGCGCTTCGCGGGGCAAGCCCGCTCCCACATTTGTTTCGGGCCAGTATTACCTGTGCCTGACGCGCGCGACCGCCTTGTTTGTACGACGCGATATCGAGGTGTACGCCAAGGCGTTCGCGCGAAAATCCCACAGAATTAATTGGCCCGAAACAAATGTGGGAGCGGGCTTGCCCCGCGAAGCGCCGCGCGGGCGGCGCTCGATCTCACAGGCGCTGAAATTGTTGCGGCGAACACATGGCGGCGCTTTCCTCAACAACGGCAAAGGTGCCTGGTCATGTCTACACCTGCAATTCGCGGCATTGGTTTCAGGCCTATGGAGACCTTAAGCGCCTATGCAAAGGTCGTCCCGCCGGGTCGCCATATGCCTTTGCAGGTATTGCCGGAATGCATCTGAAATGGCGGTAATCAGTTGCGTATCCCTGATCGGGTCCAGCCCTGGAAAACGCTTCCCATTACAGTCACTGTCATGGGTAAGCACGGCCTCGACGCTGTCGCGGTTATCCCGATAAACCTGTCGGATCGCCTGGGCTTCCTGGTCTTTGCTGTCTTTGCAGCGCAACGCATGGTGAATGGCCAGGGCCGCGCCAAACGCCAGCGCTGGGGTTTCGATACCATGCTTGCGGGCAAGGTCGATACTGCTGAGGATGCGCTCGTTGCGCTGAAGCTTGCGCAAGGGGTCGCGCCCCACCCGGGCACAAGGGTCTTTGAACGAGGTTGCACAGCGTTCCAGGAAGGTGTCGCCAAAACGGCTGACCACCTCCGCCATCTGTGGGTGCTCCGCCACCAGGGTGGGCCCGACTTCCTGGCGAATCAGGCGTTCGGCCAGTTCGCTGACGCGTGCATCACCCATACCCTGGCCCACCGAGTCATGGCCCAGCAGGCTGGCATACCAGGCAACGATGGCATGTGGGCCGTTCCACAGGCGGTTCTTGATGACCTGGATCTGGTTGATGTCAGGCACCGTCTTTACCTGGCGCAGGCGTTCGAGCAGTTCGCTGCCGTGCTCGGCATACAGCGGCATGTCGGGTTCGCTGTTGAACAGGATCAAGTGCAGCTGGCTCATCGCGCTGCTGGGCTGGGCGAAGGGCCTGAAGCGGCCGATCAGTCGTTCATACTCAGGCACTGGCGTGGATGCCTTGGTGGCGATTGCCGGCTCGTCTTCCAGACTGTTCTGGAACATCTGCGACTTGATGCGCAACTGGCGCACCAACGCGTCGCTGCTGAGCTTGGAGACGATACGGCTGACCACCGTTTCGGCGAAATGGGTCTTTTCCAGCACTTGCTTGCCAATCGCGGGCGGGCACAGCAATGCCAGCTCCGCTTGCACATGCCGGCGCACGAACGCGGCGCCGCCTACCTTGTTCAGCACGATCAGCAGCGTCAGCTCACGGCCACGTCGTTCGAAACGTTGCAGCAGCCCCTTGGCAATAACCTTCGCCTGGTTGCGGATGGCCTGCTCGGGCAGGCTCAGGCCGATGATTTCGGCAGTGGTGTACATGCCAATGACGGCGTCGTCATCGTCCATGTCGATCATGCGTACATTGTCGATGGTCTGGTCGAACGAAGTGGCCCCGTAGCGCACGCTGTAGCGGCCGAAGGCATTGACGCTTTCACGCAGCATGCGCGAGCGGGTCGCAGCGATGATTTCACGGGGCCGGGTGTAGCCATCCCAATGGGAGAATACCTGTGTCAGGTAACCACCGCCGATGGCGCCGAAACCATGGATACCCACGCTGAACTGGTTCAACGAAGCCGGAAACGGCTCGCTCAACGCAGGCATGCCCAGGTCGGGTACGCACTCGCTCAGGTCGGCGAGAAACTCATGCATGCTGCGATAGGCCTTGAGCGCACCTGCCTTGATCTCGGCAGCGGGCGGTTTGATGTCTTCGATCAGGATCGCCTGGCCTTCGGCACGGATGGCTGAAAGCATGCCGTTCTCGGAATCCTCGACCATGAAGCACTGATCAGGTTCGCAATTGAGCGCGCGGGCGGCTTTGAGGAAAATCTCGGGATGAGGTTTGCCTTGGCTGACTTCATCGCCACAAACGGTGATGTCGAAGTACTTCAACACGTTGGCGTTGATCAGGTATTCCTCGGCAATGGCACGGCGGCTGGACGTGGCGACAGCCATGGTCAAACCCGACTTGCGCAGGCGTTCCAGTACCTCCAGCAGGCCGGCCTTGATCGGTACGCCGTTATTGCGCACGTACTCCAGCTCAAGCTCATCCGCGCGTTTGCGGATTTCGGCGTAGGGGAAATCTTCACCGTTATGTGCCTTGGCCAGGGCTTCGGCCTTGGTCGCGCTCAGACCCAGCGAGCCGATCAATGTGTCCTCGCTCAACGCCTTGCCGAAGATTTCCAGCGAGGCTTGCTTCAGTGTCTTGAAGCGCAGGCGCTCGGTGTCGAAGAGGGTGCCATCCATATCGAAGATGGCGCTGAAAATTCGTTTACCGTGAAAGAAAAGCATCAGGTGTTGCCCCTTGTGGTTGCGTCAGACCTTCCGCCTGTTACAGGCGAGTACGGTGTGTGAGCTGCAGCGATGGCAGTCAGGTAGGGGGCACACGGTCGACAGGGGGGCGCTCAGGGGTGATGCAGAGGTAAGGCGGAGCGGAGCGGGGGGTGCAGAGCAGGTTGGCAAGCTTCGTGGTGAGGCGGGCGGCACGTTTGGCCTTGAGGTCACGCCCACTGGCTGCAGTCGGTTTTGCAGGCAGTGGGCGCAAATAGCGATGGATACGTGTGATTCCAAGCATAAGGTGCTTCGTTTCCTTTTCGTCATGGGTAGTCCTTTTTCAGCCTTGCACGTAAGCGCGCCGCCATGCAAGGCTTGGGCTTCCGTTACAAGGTGAACCGCAATGACTCAAGCTACCGATCAGGCCTTCTATGACCGTGCCGATGCGCACATCGACCTGGCCAACCAGCAGATTGAAAAATTCGAAGACCTGGGCAAGGTAAGTGCCTCGCTGACCTTCGGCGCCACGCGCTTCAGTGCCTGGATGAGCGCCCGCAGCTTCAAGTCGGGCGCGGAGCTGGCGGCAGCCAGGGAGGAGATTCTGAAGTACTTCTGCGAGCAGTACCGGATGATGCTCGAAGACAACCTGGATGAGCACATCGAGCATTTTGACCGCTTCGTACTGGGCAAGAACGCCTGACCTCACCTGCCTGCGCAGCGGCGACTCAACGGTTGGGCCACTGTTGCAGCAAAATCGAAACGAATTTCTCCGCGGCAGGCGACAGCGATGCGCCGCGTCGGTACACCAACCCCAGCGTACGGCTAACCTGCGGTTCGATCAGCGGCACGCTGACCAACGTCGGGTGGTCCGCGTCGGGCATGGCCAGGCTGGGCATGGCCGACACACCCAGCCCGGCCTCGACCATGCCCAGCGACGTGGACAGGTGTTGCACTTCGTAGAACCATTTTGGCCGCAGGTTGAGCCCGGACAACGCATGGTCCAGCAGCATGCGGTTGCCACTCAGGCGGCCGACGCCGATCAGGCGGTAATCAGCCAGCTCTGTCCAGGTAACGGAGGCGCGGTTCGCCAGAGGGTGGTCGCGCCTGCAGGCCAGCACGAAGTGCTCTTGCACCAGCGAGACAAACTCGATGTCCGGGTGCTGGCCGCTCATCATGTTGATGCCGAAGTCGGCCTCGCCACGCAGCACGGCTTCGAGCCCGTCGTTGGCGCTTAGGTCCAGCAGGCGAATGCGGATTTTCGGGTATTGCTCGTTGTAGTCGCGGATCACCGACGGCAGGAAGTAGAACGCTGCGGTAGGGATGCAGGCGAGGGTAACCTGACCGGTCTGGCGCTCGGCCAGTTCGCGAATGCTGAGGATCGAGTCTTCAAAATCATCCAGCAGGCGCCTGGCCTTGGGCAGGAAGTCGCGGCCCACGCTGGTCAGGCTGACCCGGCGAGTGGTGCGTTCCAGAAGCGACGTGCCCAGGCCTTCCTCCAGTTTCTTGATCCGCCGGCTCAGGGCTGGCTGGGACAGGTGAAGCGCTTCGGCGGCCTCATGAAAACTGCCAAGTTCGGCGATTTTCACGAAAGATCTGATGTCTTGCAGCTCATATTCCATAAGAAACCTTCGACTGGCCTGGCGCTTTATTTATGTTTGAATCGCAATAATAGCTACGATATTTGCATTGGATTGATTTATCCATCCCTGTCACTCTTTTGCTCACAGCATCAATGATGTCCATTGATCAACAAGAGTGCGAAATCATGCAACGAATTCCTTGCGTACTCATGCGCGGCGGTACCTCCAAAGGGCCGTTTTTCCACGCCTGGGACCTGCCTGCCAATGTGGTCGAGCGCGACGAATTGCTGATCAACCTGATGGGCTCTGGCCATGAGCTGGAAATCGACGGCATCGGTGGCGGCAGCCCACAGACCAGCAAGGTGGCGATCATCAGCCCGTCATTGCACGCCGATGCCGACGTCGACTACCTGTTCGTGCAGGTCATGGTCGCTCAGCGCCGGGTCGACACCGCCCCCAACTGCGGCAACATGCTCTGTGCTGTTGGGCCGTTCGCCATCGAACAGGGGTTGGTAAAAGGTCAGGACGGCAAGACCTTGGTGCGCATTCGCAACCTGAACACCGGAACCTTCGTCAATTCGCTGGTCGAGACGCCCGGCGGTATCGTGCGCTACGAAGGCCGCACGGCGATCGATGGGGTTCCGGGTACTGCCGCCCCGGTGCACCTGACCTTCCTCGACGCGGTCGGCAGCAAGACTGGCAAGCTGTTCCCCACTGGCAAGGCCAAGGACATGATCGATGGCGTTGCGCTGACCTGCATCGATATGGCCATGCCGATGATGCTGGTAGAGGCTAGCCAGCTGGGGGTCAGTGGCTCGGAAACCCCTGCTCAGCTGGACGCCAACAGCGCGCTGCTCAAACGGCTGGAAACGTTGCGCCTGAAGGCCGGAAAGGCCATGGGCCTGGGCGATGTCAGTGGCATGGTCATCCCCAAGCCAGTGCTGGTGTCCAAGCCTCGCTACGACGGCACGCTGCAGGTTCGCTATTTCATGCCGCACAACTGCCATCGTGCCTTGGCGATCACTGGCGCCGTGGGGCTGGCGACTGCCTGCGTCAGCCCTGGCACCGTGATTGCCGACCTGTTGGGCGAAGGCGCGCAGCAATTGGCCGAGGTCCGCCTGGAGCATCCAAGTGGCGGCATCGATATCGCGTTGACCCGCAGCGGTGTCGATGGCAACACGATCCAGGCGTCGGTGGTACGAACCGCCCGGCGGCTCTTCTCAGGGTTCGTCTACGTCCCTACATTCCGCAGGTTGGCCGGGTAGCTCCAGGGCCTGATCCAGACCTGCACATTCACCACAAGCGCATCCGCACAATTTCAACAATGGGTGATGCCTCATGAGACTCGCCAAATCGCTGTATTTCCAGATTCTCTGCGCCGTCCTGCTGGGCGTGGTGGTCGGACATTTCTGGGCGCAACAGGCCGTGGCCCTCAAGCCGCTGGGTGATGCGTTCATCAAGCTGATCAAGATGATGATCGCGCCGGTGGTGTTCTGCACCATCGTCACCGGCATCGCCGGCATGACCGACAAGCGGTCCCTGGGGCGCTTGATGAGCAAGACCCTGCTGCTGTTCCTGGGCCTGACGGTGGTCAGCCTGGTGATCGGGCTGGCGGCGGTTTACCTGTTCAAGCCAGGTGCCGGCATGAACATCGATCCCGCCACCCTGAGCACGGCAGGCCTGAGCCAGTACACCGCGTCGGCTGCCAAGCTGAGTGTGGTGGAGTTCTTCATGCACATCATCCCGGACACCTTCGTAGGGGCCTTCAACAAGGGTGAGGTCTTGCCGGTCCTGTTCATCGCCGTACTCAGCGGTTTCGCCCTCTCGTCGATGGGCGAAAAGGGCAAGCCGGTACTGGACGTGCTGGACTCGGCCTCGACCATGGTGTTCCGCATCTTCGGCTACCTGATGCGCTTTGCCCCGGTCGGTGCTTTCGGCGCGCTGGCATTCACCGTGGGCCAGTACGGCATTACTTCTCTTGGCTCACTGGCCAAGCTGGTAGGCACGTTGTACATCGCCTGCGCGTTCTTCGTACTGGTGGTGCTCGGTGGCATCTGCCGGGCCCATGGCTTCAGCCTATGGAAGCTGCTGCGCTATTTCCGCGAAGAGTTCCTCGTGGTGCTGGGCACGTCTTCAACCGAGCCGGTGCTGCCGCGAATGCTCGAGAAGCTCGAGAAGCTTGGGTGCCAGAAAGGCGTGGTTGGCCTGGTGCTGCCCACTGGCTACTCGTTCAACCTCGACGGTACTGCCATCTACTTGTCGTTGGCAGCGGTGTTCATCGCACAGGCCTGCAACATCGACCTGAGCCTGGGCCAGGTGGTCACCATGCTGGCGATCATGCTGCTGTCCTCCAAAGGCGCGGCAGGGGTCACCGGCAGCGGCTTCGTGGCCCTGGCCTCGACCCTTACCGTGATCCATGACATTCCCCTGGCCGGCCTGGCCCTGTTGATCGGGGTCGACCGCTTCATGTCGGAAGCCCGTGCGCTGACGAGTCTTGCCAGCAACGCAGTGGCGACGGTGGTGGTTTCGCTGTCGGAAAACGCCTGTGACCGCCAGACGCTGCATCGCCGCCTGAATGGCGAACCGGTGCTCAGCCCCGGCGCTGAAACCGCCGACTGGGTCGCCGAACCATACCGCCACGGCTGAGCCCTGACACCCTCAAGCGTTTCACAGCCCCCGCCAGGCGTTGCCGGGTGGGGTAGGGGGCCGTCTGTGCTGCAGGTGGCCACATAGACAATAAAAACAAGAGAACAAACCATGCTCGCACTTCTGGGCCTGATCATGGTGGTGACCTTCACCTACCTGATCATGAGTAAACGCCTGTCCCCTATCGTCGCGCTGACGATCGTGCCGATTGTTTTCGCGGTTATCGGCGGTTTCGCGCCAGACTTGGGCAAGATGATGCTCGATGGGCTGAAAATGGTCGCCCCGTCTGCCGCGCTGCTGCTGTTCGCCATCCTGTTCTTCGGCCTGATGATCGACGCCGGCCTGTTCGACCCGCTGATCCGCAAGATTCTCAAGCGGGTGAATGGCGACCCGATAAAGATCGCTATCGGCACCGCCCTGCTGTCGCTGCTGGTGGCGCTGGACGGTGATGGCACCACGACTTACATGATTACCTGCGCTGCCATGCTGCCGCTGTACAAGCGCATCGGCATGAACCCGATGATCCTGGCGACCGTATCGATGCTGTCTTTGAGCATCATGAGTGGCATGAGCCCGTGGGGTGGCCCGGCCACCCGCGCCATTGCCGCGCTCGGCCTGGATGCGACCGAGTACTTCATTCCCATGTTGCCCACCGTCATTGGTGGGGCGGCGTGGGTCGTGTTCACCGCCTACCTGTTGGGCCGTGCCGAGCGCCGGCGTATCGGCAATATTGCCCTGGAGTCCGGTGGCGGCAACTGCTACATCCAGGAAATCCTTGGCGACAACCCGCACCAGCGCCCGCGCCTGGCCTATGTGAATCTGGTGCTGGTGATCGCGGTGATGACCGCGCTGGTGCTGGGGCTGATGCACGCAGCCATCCTGTTCATGATCGGTTTCGTCGCCGCGCTGATGATCAACTACCCGCAGCTGAATGTGCAGAAAGAACGCATTCTCGCCCATTCGGGCAACGCCATGACCGTGGTGCTGCTGGTGTTCGCCGCTGGCATCTTTGCCGGCATTTTCTCGGGCACCAAGATGGTCGATGCATTGGCCCAGACGCTGGTGGACTGGATTCCGGAAGCATGGAGCCACTGGTTCCCGCTGGTGGTGGCGCTGACCAGCATGCCGCTGACCTTCGTGCTGTCCAACGACGCTTATTATTTTGGCGTGGTACCTATCCTGGCCAATGCGGCGGCCGCCTACGGCATCGACCCTGTAGAGATCGCCCGCGCCTCGGTGCTTGGCCAGCCGGTTCACCTCATGAGCCCGCTGGTTGCTTCGACGCTGCTGCTGGTGGGAATGGTCGACAGGGATATCGGTGATTTCCAGAAAGCCACCTTCAAATGGGCGGTGCTCACCTCGCTGGTGATCACGGCGTTGGCCCTGCTGACGGGCGCCTTGTCCTTCTTCGTCTGACCGCTTCTGGCGCTGGCAGGCGCAACGCCTGCTGATCTCGAAAACAACAATAGAGTATCGATCATGTCCCGAGCTGTGTTCCGTGGGGCCACCTGTGGCCTGCTTTGCGGCTGGCTGCCTGTTGCCGGCGCTTCCGGTTTTGTCGATGACAGCAAGCTCAAGCTGCAGTTGCGCAACGTGTATTTCAACGAGAATTTCCGTGACGAGCAGGGTATGAGCCCCCGCGCTGCCGCCACAGCCAAAAGCGAACGGGTGGAATGGGCCCAGGGCTTTCTGCTCGATTACCAGTCCGGCTTCACCCAAGGCACTCTCGGTCTGGGTCTCGACGCCTTGGGCCTGGTCGGCTTCAAGCTCGACTCTGGCCGTGGGCGCAGCGGCACCGGGCTGCTGCCGGTGCATGACGATGGCCGCGCGGCGGATGAGTTCGCCAGTGCCGGGGTCACGGCCAAAGCCCGCCTGGCCGGCACCGTGGTCAGGCACGGCACCTTGCTGCCAAAGACGCCGATACTGGTGTACAACGATGCACGCCTGCTGCCGCAGACTTATCAGGGAACCCAGCTGACCAGCACCGACATCGACAACCTCACCCTTACCGCCGGCCACCTGGACCGCTTCAAACAGCGCGACTCATCCAATAGCACCGGGTTGTACCTGGACGGGTATGGCGGCCCAGCGTCTGGCGACTTCAGCTTCGCCGGTGCTGACTATGCCGTCAGCAAGCAACTGCGCCTGAGTTATTTTCATGGCGAGCTCGAGCATTTCTACCGCCAGGACTTCGCCGGGCTGGTGCACGACCTGCCGCTGGGCGGCGGCGTGCTGACCACCGACCTGCGTTACTTCAAAAGCCGCGACAGCGGTACGGCGTATGGCGGTGGCATCGACAACGACATGTTCAGTGGCCAACTGTCGTACGCCCACTCCGGGCACACCGTCGGCGCAGGTTACCAGGTGCTCGATGGTGAAGCGGGGCTGCCGTATATCAGTGGGGCAACGGTCTATTCGTTCAGCAACGTCGGCATCGGCAAGTTCATCGAAGAGGAAGAGAAGACCTGGATGGCCAGCTACGCCTACAACTTCGCTGCCGCCGGGGTACCGGGTTTGACCTTCATGGCGCGATACCTCAGTGGCGACAATGGCCGGTCAGGCGCCGAGGGCCTCAAGGAGTGGGAGCGTGACGCCGAGCTGGCCTACGTGGTGCAGGGCGGGCCGCTGAAAGGTCTGGGCGTGAAATGGCGAAACTATGTCTATCGTTCGGATTTCGCCCGTGGGCGCGATAGCAATCGTCTGTACCTTACCTACGATATCGCCATCTGGTGATGGCGCGGGCCGGATCCCACACCCGGCCCAGGCCCTGCTTGCGCAGCCCTGTTCAGCGGCGCAGCAGGCGAGAGACTATCAGCGTGACGGCGGCGGTGATGGCCAGTGCGGCGACGGGCTTTTCCTTGACGAATGAGGACACGGTGTCCAGCGCGTCACCATATGTCTTGGTCAGCTGGCCTGCGGCCTGACGCCCATCGCCTTCGGCCTCCAGCGCCGGATCTTCGACCAGTCGGCCTACAGCGCTCTGCGCCTTGCCTGCGAGGTTTTCAGCAACGCCTTCGATCTGTTCACGTTTCATGATGACTTTGTTCCTTCCTGTGATCGGCTTTGGGTTAACAGCACAGGGTTAGGGCGATGAAGGGCGGTGATGGTTCCAAACCCTTTCTGCCATCAGTACGGCGGACAAACGGGGTGGCGCATGCGGCCTTTGTAAATGCAACTGTCTGTCTCAAAACTGCAAGGTTTGCACGGCCCGCGTGGAACTCTGCAGGCTAACGGGATTTCTTCTCGAGGATCCGCGCCCCGGGGCCTTCCTTGGCCAGCACATCCTCGGGGTTGCGCAGGGGGCAGTCCTCCAGCGACAGGCAACCACAGCCGATGCAGTTGTCCAGGCTGTCGCGCAGTGCTTCCAGTGTGCGAATGCGGGCATTCAGGTCTTCGCGCCAGGCCGTGGACATCTCACCCCATTGCGCTGCCGTGAGTTTGCTGTTGGGCGCATAGCGGCTGAAGGCCTGTTTGATTTCCTCCAGCGCAATACCCGTGCGCTGAGCCACCTTGATGATCGCCAGCGTACGCAGCACCAGCGACGGAAAGCGGCGCTGGTTGCCTGCCGTACGGACGCTGGCGATCAGCCCCTTGGATTCGTAGAAGTGCAGCGCCGACACCGCCACGCCGCTGCGTCTGGCCACTTCACCTACTGTGAGCATCCGCGTGTTGTCCGCCATGCCTGTTGACCTCATGTTCAGTTGAGCGCTTATAGACCTGGCAGATCCTCCCTGCAACCGCTTTCCCCAGTTGGCGCTCTGGCAGCAACTGCCTTGTTCATACGTTGAAAGTTACACGACCTGTGCATGCCTGACTGATCAGGCGGGGGAGCGGTCGCGGCGCATCTGGGTGACAAAGGTAAAGCGGTCATCCGGGTGCACGGTCTCTGAGACCGCCATCAAATCACCATTTTCCTCGCGGTATTGGCGGATGATCTTCAGCCCCGGTGAGCCTGCCTCGGCCTTCAGCGCCCGAGCCATTTCCGCTGTCAGCAACACCGCGCGCACCTGCTGGTCGACCACTGAAATCGCCCTGCCATAGTGTTGTTCGATCAACTCGGCAATCAGTTGGTCAGGGTGCTCGCGGGCCACCTCGATGACCTTGGTGTAGTCGCGTTGTGCATACACGTCGGTCCAGCACAGCGGCGCGCCATTGTGCTGCCGGTCGACGCGGATGCTCGAAACACAAAAGTACTGCTCCCCCGGCACCAACCCCAGCCTCGCCGCCTCGCTCTGGTCGGCGACAAAATGGCGCACGTTCTGGATTTCACGCTGCTGAGTGTCTGCCAGGTGCGCCAGGTCGGCCACGCAGGCCAACGATTGCGAATAGCCGCCGCGCGGGCTGCTGGCCTCTACCCGCGTGCCCACGCGCTTGCGCCGCGACACCAGCCCTTGGCTGAGCAACTGGTCGATAGCGGCACGCACTGTGTGTCGGCTCACACCGTAAAGGTCGCACAGCTCGAACTCGGTCGGCAGCAGGCTGCCCACGGGGTACCGGCCGCTGGCAATCGCTTGCATCAAGTCCTTTGCCACGGTGGAGTAGCGCGTCGGATTCATACCCTTGCTCTGGCTTGCCAATTTCATCGATTGACAGTGTAACAGCGGCCAAATGTTGAATGCTCCAGCCCGCATGGCATGAGGTTGCGCAATCGCCGGGTGTGTTTGGCTAGAAACCCGCCTCCAGGCCTAGCAGGTCCTGCACCGTCTGCCGTCGGCGAATCATCCGCAGTGCGCCGTTCTCGATCAGAAACTCCGGCAGCAGCGGCCGACTGTTGTAGTTCGACGACATCGACGCGCCGTAGGCCCCGGCATCGTGAATCACCAGCAGGTCGCCCACCTGTGCCCGGGGCAGGTCCTGCGGGGTCAGCTCCTGGTCATCCTGCGTGAACACGTCACCCGATTCACACAACGGCCCTGCCACCACGGTCGGCTGCCGTGGGCGGTCCACCGGCTGGCCGTTGGCATCGAGCAGGGTCATGCCGTGGTAGGCACCGTACATCGCCGGGCGCATCAGGTCGTTGAAGCCGGCGTCGATCATGACGAAGGTATTGCGGCCCACTTGCTTCACGGCGCGCACTTCCGCCACGAGGTAGCCCGACTCGGCCACCAGGAAGCGCCCTGGCTCGATTTCCATACGCACGGGGTGGCCCAGCATCGCTTCGATTTCCTTGCGTGCCACCGCCCAGGTCTGGGCATAGCGCTGCAGGTCGACGGGCTTGTCGGTGTGGCGATAGGGAGTCGAAAGCCCACCGCCGATGGAAAACGCCTCGATGTCCACGCCCAGGCGGCCGATCAGCTCGATCATCGAGCGGGCGACCTGTTCCAGGTGCTGGTAATCGACCCCGGAGCCAATGTGCATGTGCACGCCCACCAGGTGCAGGCCGTGGGCCTTGATGCACGCCAGCGCGTCGTCCAGCTCTTCGTGCCAGATGCCGTGCTTGCTGTTTTCGCCCCCGGTGTTGGTCTTGCGGCTGTGGCCATGGCCGAAGCCCGGATTGATGCGAATCCACACGCGGTGGCCAGGGGAGCGTTCACCGAGCTGGCGCAGCATGTCAATGGAGCCGGCGTTGACTTCTATCTTCTCTGCCACCACCCGCTCCAGTGTGGAACGGTCCAGGGCGTCGCAGGTCAGCACCACGCCGGCCGGATCACCCTCAACGCTGGCACCGGCCGCGAACGCCCGCTCCATCTCACCCAGCGAGACCGCGTCCAGCACCAGGCCGTGGGCGCGCATCAGCCGCAGGACGTGCAGGTTGGGGTTGGCTTTCTGGGCGAAGCGCACGGTGTCGAACACCTTCAGCTGCGCGACGCGCGCGGCGATGGTGCTGGCATCGTAGGCCCACAGCGGCGAGCCGTGCTGGCGAACCGCCTCGGCCAGGAGGGTGAAGGGTGCAGTCATGGTGGCGCTACTCGTTAAAGGAATACCACGAGAATGAGCTAAAAGCAGTGATTCAGAAAAATAGCTTTTTTTCAGTGTGCCATTCATATCTGATATGGGGTGTGTTGATCTGGGGGTGTTGCCGTGAAACTGTCTGTCCGCCATATCGAAGTATTCCGCGCCATCATGGCAGCCGGTAGCGTCACAGGGGCGGCGCGTCTGTTGTTCACCTCGCAGCCCACCGTCAGCCGTGAGTTGGCCCGGTTGGAGCAAGTCACCGGGCTGAACCTGTTCGAACGCGAGGGCGGCCGCCTGGTGGCCACGGCCCAGGCGTTGCTGTTGATCGAGGAGGTTGAGCGGGCCTATGTCGGGCTGGAGCGGATCGACCGTTTTGCCCAGGCCATTCGCAACTTCGAGCAGGGCCGGCTGGCCATTACTTGCCTGCCGCTGTTCTCGCAAACCCTGTTGCCCAAGGCTTGCCAGCGTTTTCACCAGCAGCACAGCGGCGTCAGTGTGAGCATTCTGGCGCAGGAGTCGCCTTTGCTGGAGGAGTCACTGGTTGCCCAGCAGCATGACCTTGGCCTGACTGAAGTCGAACAGATACCGCGCGGCGCGTATGGTGAATTGCTGTTCAGTGCCAACATGGTGTGCGTGTTGCCCGAGCATCACCCGCTGCAGGTGAAGGCTGAACTGGAGCTGAGTGATTTCCATGAGGTCGATTTCATCAACCTGGCCAGCCTGGATACCTACCGCCAGCGTCTGGATCAGCACTTTCGTGCGGCTGGGGTTAACCGCCGCACGGTCATCGAAACCACCAGTGCCGCTTCGGTGTGCGCCATGGTCAGGCAAGGCCTGGGGGTGGCGATCATCAACCCGCTGAGCGGGCTGGAGGCGGCACAAGGCGGGCTGCCGATCCGCAGGTTACGGGTTTCGGTGCCCTATCAGGTAATGCTGATACGCCCGGACCATCGGCCGGCATCGGCAGCGGTGGAGCCGTTTTGCGAGGCGTTGCGGGTGCAGGCCAAAGAGATGCAGCAGGCGCTGGACTGATCATTGTGGGGGCAACTGTCTTGCTCAATTTCTAAAAGCTGGCGCGATCCCTGTGGGAGCGGCCTTGCGTCGCGAAAGGGCCGCGCAGCGGCCCCAGGATCTCGACATTATGCATAGATTGCTGGGGCCGCTGCGCGGCCCTATCGCGACACTAGGCCGCTCCCACAGGGACCGCGTTCCCACTAGTCAGGGGCACGGTTCAAAGCTCGCAGACCAAGGTTCCAGTACCGGCCAGGATGTTCTCCAGGGTTTCCCTCACCTCATCCATGTCACTCAGATCGCTGGTCAGGTTGATCTCCAGCACGTCATCGCCCTTTAGCGCATCGCGGTCGCCGGCCGCCACTTCGATCAGCAGGCGCTTGGCGCTCAGGGTCACTTTCAGCCCGTCCAGCGTCGACGGCTCGTCATCCAGGGTCAGGTCGACGGTGTCTTCGTCCGGGTAGCGGGTAAGCAGAAACATCTGACCCTTGTCGCTGTGGCAGCACAGGGTCGCCATGTTGTCTTCCTCATCGTCGCAAGGGGTGGCGAACAGCAGGGCGGTGTCGATTTGCATGAGCAGGCTCGGATCAAAGGAAACGGAAGGGAATTCTGACAGTCTTGGCTACATGCATAAACGTAAAGTTACCCCCCCTTGACCGAAATTGTCGCAGCGCTGCAAGCCTTGATGACCGCTCAGTCGTTAAGCTTCGGCGAGCCCTGGGCGTGCCTGCGCACGTCAACGTCTGGTTTTTACCGTCCGCCTTGCCACGGGTTGGCTATTGTTGACCCGTAGATGGCGCACGCAGCGACGCTTCAACTATTACAAAGCCCAAGCGGAGTACCACAGATGGCGTTCTTCACCGCAGCCAGCAAAGCCGACTTCCAGCACCAACTGCAAGCGGCCCTGGCGCAGCACATCAGCGAACAGTCCCTGCCACAAGTGGCGCTGTTCGCCGAACAGTTCTTCGGCATCATCTCTCTGGACGAACTCACCCAGCGCAGGCTTTCCGACCTGGCCGGCTGCACCCTGTCAGCCTGGCGCATCATCGAACGCTTCGACCCCGAATACCCGCAAGTACGGGTGTACAACCCCGATTACGAACGCAACGGCTGGCAATCGACCCACACCGTGGTCGAAGTGCTGCACCATGACCTGCCGTTCCTGGTCGACTCGGTACGCACCGAGCTCAACCGCCGTGGCTACAGCATCCATACCCTGCAGACCACCGTGCTCAGTGTGCGCCGTGGTGCCAAGGGGGAGCTGCTGGAACTGCTGCCCAAGGGCAGCCAGGGCGAGGGGGTACAGCACGAGTCGCTGATGTACCTGGAGATCGACCGCTGCGCCAACGCCGCGGAACTTACCGTGCTGACCCGCGAGATCGAGCAGGTGCTGGCCGAGGTGCGCGTGGCGGTCGCCGACTTCGAACCGATGAAGGCCAAGCTGCGCGAAGTGGTGGCGCAAGTGGAACAGACAGCCTTCGGCCCGGCGCAACACGAAAAGGGTGAGGTGAAGGCCTTCCTCGAGTGGCTGCTGGACAACCATTTCACCTTCCTGGGCTATGAAGAATTCACCGTCAAGGGCGACGCCGGTGGCGGCCAGATGGTCTACGACGAGCAGTCGTTCCTCGGCCTGCCGCGCCGTCTGCGCGTGGGCCTGACCGCAGAAGAGCTGCGCATCGAAGACTACGCCGTGGCCTACCTCAACGAGCCGCTTCTGCTGTCGTTCGCCAAGGCTGCGTTACCGAGCCGTGTGCACCGCCCGGCCTACCCGGACTACGTGTCGATCCGCCAGCTGGACGCCGACGGCAAGGTCATCAAGGAACATCGCTTCATGGGCTTGTACACCTCGTCGGTGTACGGCGAAAGCGTGCATGCCATTCCGTATATCCGCGTGAAGGTGGCCGAAGTCGAGCGCCGCTCGGGCTTCGACCCCAAGGCCCACTTGGGCAAAGAGCTGGCCCAGGTGCTGGAAGTCCTGCCACGTGACGACCTGTTCCAGACCCCGATCGACGAGCTGTTCACCACGGTCATGGCGATTGTGCAGATCCAGGAACGCAACAAGATCCGCGTGTTCCTGCGCAAGGACCCGTACGGCCGCTTCTGCTACTGCCTGGCGTACGTGCCGCGGGAAATCTACTCCACCGAAGTGCGGCAGAAGATCCAGCACGTACTGATGGAGCGCCTGAAGGCCAGCGACTGCGAGTTCTGGACTTTCTTCTCTGAGTCGGTGCTGGCCCGTGTGCAGCTGATTTTGCGGGTCGACCCGAAAAACCGCATCGACATCGACCCGCAGCAGCTGGAACGTGAAGTGATCCAGGCCTGCCGCTCGTGGCAAGACGATTACTCGACGCTGGTGGTCGAGAACTTCGGTGAAGCGCAGGGCACCAACATCCTCGCCGATTTCCCCAAGGGCTTCCCGGCCGGCTACCGCGAGCGCTTTGCCGCCCACTCGGCGGTGGTCGACCTGCAGCACGTGGTGAACCTGTCGGAAAGCAAACCGCTGGCGATGAGCTTCTACCAGCCGCTGACCCAGGTGGGCGAGCGCATCCTGCACTGCAAGCTGTACCACGCCGACACTCCGCTGGCGTTGTCTGACGTGCTGCCGATCCTGGAAAACCTCGGCCTGCGTGTGCTGGGCGAGTTCCCGTACCGCCTGCGCCATGCCAATGGCCGCGAGTACTGGATCCACGACTTTGCGTTCACCTACAGCGAAGGCCTGAGCCTGGATATCCAGCAGCTCAACGACACCCTGCAGGACGCCTTCATCCACATTGTCCGTGGGGATGCCGAGAACGACGCTTTCAACCGCCTGGTGCTCACCGCCGGCCTGCCGTGGCGCGACGTGGCCCTGCTGCGTGCCTACGCGCGCTACCTGAAACAGATCCGTCTGGGCTTCGACCTGGGCTATATCGCCAGCACCCTGAACAACCACACCGGCATTGCCCGTGAGCTGACCCGGTTGTTCAAGACCCGCTTCTACCTGGCGCGCAAGCTTACCCAGGACGACCTGGACGACAAGCAACTGCGCCTGGAACAGGCCATCCTCAGCGCCCTGGACGACGTGCAGGTGCTCAACGAAGACCGCATCCTGCGCCGCTACCTGGACCTGATCAAGGCCACCCTGCGCACCAACTTCTACCAGCCGGATGCCAATGGCCAGAACAAGTCGTACTTCAGCTTCAAGTTCAACCCCAAGCTGATCCCCGAGCTGCCCAAGCCGGTTCCCAAGTTCGAGATTTTCGTCTATTCGCCACGGGTCGAAGGCGTGCACCTGCGCTTTGGCAACGTTGCCCGTGGTGGCCTGCGCTGGTCCGACCGCGAAGAGGACTTCCGTACCGAAGTGCTGGGACTGGTGAAAGCCCAGCAGGTGAAGAACTCGGTCATCGTGCCGGTCGGCGCCAAGGGTGGTTTCCTGCCGCGTCGTCTGCCGTTGGGTGGCAGCCGTGACGAGATCGCCGCTGAAGGCGTGGCGTGCTATCGCATCTTCATTTCCGGCCTGCTCGATATCACCGACAACCTGAAAGACGGTGGCGTGGTGCCGCCAGCCAACGTGGTGCGCCATGACGATGACGACCCGTACCTGGTGGTAGCGGCCGACAAAGGTACTGCGACCTTCTCCGACATCGCCAACGGCATCGCCATCGACTACGGTTTCTGGCTGGGCGATGCTTTTGCCTCCGGCGGTTCGGCCGGTTACGACCACAAGAAGATGGGCATTACCGCGCGCGGCGCCTGGGTCGGCGTGCAACGCCACTTCCGCGAACGCGGCATCAACGTGCAGGAGGACCCGATCACCGTCATTGGCGTGGGCGACATGGCGGGCGACGTGTTCGGCAACGGCCTGCTGATGTCCGACAAGCTGCAACTGGTGGCAGCGTTCAACCACCTGCATATCTTCATCGACCCCAACCCGGAGCCCGCTTCCAGCTTCGCTGAACGCAAGCGCCTGTTCGACTTGCCGCGCTCGGCCTGGAGCGACTACGACACCAGCATCATGTCCGAAGGCGGCGGGATCTTCCCGCGCAGTGCCAAGAGCATCGCCATCAGCCCGCAGATGAAAGAGCGCTTCGCCATCGAAGCCGACCGTTTGACCCCGACCGAGCTGCTCAATGCGCTGCTCAAGGCCCCGGTAGACCTGCTGTGGAACGGTGGCATCGGGACCTATGTCAAGGCCAGTACGGAGAGCCACGCCGATGTCGGCGACAAGGCCAACGATGCGTTGCGGGTCAACGGCAACGAACTGCGCTGCAAGGTGGTGGGTGAGGGCGGCAACCTGGGCATGACCCAGCTCGGTCGGGTCGAGTTCGGCCTGAACGGCGGCGCCACCAACACCGACTTCATCGACAACGCCGGGGGCGTGGACTGCTCCGACCACGAGGTCAATATCAAAATCCTGCTCAACGAAGTGGTGCAGGGTGGCGACATGACCGAGAAGCAGCGCAACCAGCTGCTCGGCAGCATGACCGACGAAGTGGGCGCCCTGGTGCTGGGCAACAACTACAAGCAGACCCAGGCGCTGTCACTGGCCGCCCGCCGCGCCCGTGAGCGGATTGCCGAGTACAAGCGCCTGATGGCCGACCTTGAAGCGCGTGGCAAGCTCGACCGCGCCATCGAGTTCCTGCCGTCGGAAGAGCAGCTTGCCGAACGCCTGGCTGCCGGCCAGGGGCTGACCCGCGCCGAGCTGTCGGTGCTGATCTCGTACAGCAAGATCGACCTCAAGGAGCAATTGCTGAAGTCGCTGGTACCGGACGACGACTACCTGACCCGCGACATGGAAACCGCCTTCCCGCCGTCGCTGGTCAACAAGTTTGCCGAGGCCATGCGCCGTCACCGCCTGAAGCGCGAAATCGTCAGCACCCAGATCGCCAACGACCTGGTCAACAACATGGGTATCACCTTTGTCCAGCGCCTGAAGGAGTCGACTGGCATGAGCCCGGCCAATGTGGCCGGGGCCTACGTGATCGTGCGTGACATCTTCCACCTGCCGCACTGGTTCCGTCAGATCGAGGCGCTCGACTACCAGGTGCCGGCGGAAATCCAGCTGACCCTGATGGACGAGCTGATGCGCCTGGGCCGGCGGGCGACCCGTTGGTTCCTGCGCAGCCGCCGTAATGAGCAGGACGCTGGCCGTGACACGGCGCACTTCGGGCCGAAGATCGCGCAGCTGGGGCTCAAGCTCGACGAGCTGCTCGAAGGCCCAACCCGCGAACGCTGGATGGTGCGCTACCAAGGCTTCGTCGAGGCTGGTGTACCGGAGTTGCTGGCGCGCATGGTGGCCGGCACCAGTCACCTGTATACCCTGCTGCCGATCATCGAGGCGGCCGACGTCACCGGGCATGACCCGGCGCAGGTGGCCAAGGCGTTCTTCGCCGTGGGCAGCGCGCTGGACCTGACCTGGTACTTGCAGGAAATCAGTAACCTGCCGGTGGAAAACAACTGGCAGGCACTGGCTCGCGAAGCGTTCCGTGATGATATCGACCTGCAGCAGCGGGCCATCACCATCTCGGTACTGCAGATGGCCGATGCCCCGGAGGACATGGACGCCCGTGTGGCCCTTTGGGCCGAGCAGCATCGGGTGATGGTAGAGCGCTGGCGCGCCATGCTGGACGACCTGCGCAATGCCACCGGTACCGACTACGCGATGTACGCGGTCGCCAACCGCGAGCTGGTCGACCTGGCGATGAGCGGGCAGGCAGCGGTGGTACCGTCCTGAGCCTTGTGGTGCGTTAAAACAAAGCCCCGGCAGTGATGCCGGGGCTTTTCTTTTGTCTGTAGTGGCCTCTTCGCGGGGCAAGCCCGCTCCCACAGGTGCTCTACTGAACCTGAAGGCAATGGAGCACCTGTGGGAGCGGGCTTGCCCCGCGAAGCGGCCGGTACAGGCTTACTTGAACCGCCGCTCCACACCTTTCTCGACCAGGATCTTGGCGGAAATTTCTTCCACCGAAAAATGTGTGGAGTTGATGTTGGGGATGTTCTCCCGGCGGAACAGGCTCTCCACCTCGCGCACTTCGAACTCGCACTGGGCAAAGCTGGAATAACGGCTGTTGGGCTTGCGCTCGTGGCGAATGGCGGTCAGTCGGTCGGGGTCGATGGTCAGCCCGAACAGTTTGTTGTGGTGCTTTTTCAGCACTGCCGGCAACTGCAGGCGCTCCATGTCGTCTTCGGTCAGCGGGTAGTTGGCAGCACGGATGCCGAACTGCATGGCCATGTACAGGCAGGTAGGGGTCTTGCCGCAGCGCGACACGCCCACCAGGATCAGGTCGGCCTTGTCGTAGTAGTGGGTACGTGCGCCGTCATCGTTATCGAGGGCAAAGTTGACCGCCTCAATGCGTTCCATGTAGTTGGAATTGCCGCCGATCGAGTGCGATTTGCCCACGGAATACGACGAATGGGCGGTCAATTCTTGCTCGAGCGGGGATAAAAACGAAGAAAAGATGTCGATCATGAAGCCGTTCGACGTCGCCAGGATTTCGCGGATGTCCTGGTTGACGATGGTGTCGAAGATGATCGGGCGCACCCCGTCACGCTCGGCCGCGGCGTTGATTTGCTGGACCATGGTCCGCGCCTTGTCTGGCGAATCGATGTAGGGGCGAGTGAATTTGTTGAACGGTATGCTCTCGAATTGCGCGAGCAGACTCTGGCCCAGGGTTTCGGCAGTGATACCGGTGCCGTCGGAGATGAAGAACGCGGTTCGTTTCATTTGCGATCTGGGCCTTAAGCTGATGACGATTCTTGGATATGATAGGTTCGGTTTGCCGAATGCGGCTGTTCGGCATTCTGCCACAATTGCAGACCCTATTTTCCAGGTACAGGCCACAAACGCCCGGCCAAGTCACCGAAGACAGGCGGGCGCCTTTTGAGCTTTTCCAACACAGTTAGTGGAGAGATCACCTTGGTAGAGTACGTAGTTTCCCTCGATAAGCTCGGCGTCCATGATGTGGAGCATGTGGGGGGCAAGAACGCATCCCTGGGCGAGATGATCAGCAACCTTGCCGGTGCTGGTGTATCGGTGCCGGGCGGCTTTGCCACTACGGCGCAGGCGTACCGCGATTTTCTCGAACAGAGTGGTCTGAATGACAAGATTCATGCCGCGCTCGATGCCCTCGACGTGGATGACATCAATGCCCTGACCAAGACTGGCGCGCAAATCCGCCAGTGGGTCATGGAAGCCGAATTCCCGCCACGCCTGGATTCGGAAATCCGAACCGCGTTCGCTGCGATGGCTGCCGGCAACGATAATATGGCCGTGGCCGTGCGTTCCTCGGCGACCGCCGAAGACCTGCCGGACGCCTCGTTCGCCGGCCAGCAGGAAACCTTCCTCAACATCCGTGGCGTCGACAACGTGATCCGCGCGGCCAAGGAAGTGTTCGCCTCGCTGTTCAACGACCGCGCCATCGCCTACCGCGTGCACCAGGGCTTCGACCACAAGCTGGTCGCCCTGTCCGCCGGCGTGCAGCGCATGGTCCGCTCCGAAACCGGCACCGCCGGCGTCATGTTCACCCTCGACACCGAGTCGGGCTTCCGTGACGTGGTATTCATCACCGGCGCCTATGGCCTGGGCGAAACCGTGGTACAGGGTGCGGTCAACCCTGACGAATTCTATGTGCACAAGAACACCTTGCAGGCCGGTCGCCCGGCCATCCTGCGCCGCAACCTGGGCAGCAAGGCGATCAAGATGGTCTATGGCGACGAAGCCAAGGCCGGTCGCTCGGTCAAGACCGTCGAAGTCGACCGCGCCGAGCGCGCACGCTTCTGCCTGACCGATGCCGAGGTCAGCGAACTGGCCAAGCAGGCCATGATCATCGAGCAGCACTACCAGCGCCCGATGGACATCGAGTGGGCCAAGGACGGCGACGACGGCAAGCTGTACATCGTCCAGGCCCGCCCTGAGACGGTGAAGAGCCGTTCCAGCGCCAATGTCATGGAACGCTACCTGCTGAAGGAAAAGGGCACCGTACTGGTCGAAGGCCGTGCCATCGGCCAGCGCATCGGCGCCGGCAAGGTTCGCGTCATCAACGACGTATCGGAAATGGACAAGGTCCAGCCGGGCGACGTACTGGTTTCCGACATGACCGACCCGGACTGGGAGCCGGTGATGAAGCGCGCCAGCGCCATCGTCACCAACCGCGGCGGGCGTACCTGCCACGCGGCGATCATTGCCCGTGAGCTGGGCATCCCGGCCGTGGTCGGTTGCGGCAACGCTACCCAGGTGCTGAAAGACGGCCAGGGCGTGACCGTTTCCTGCGCCGAAGGCGATACCGGCTTCATCTTCGAAGGTGAGCTGGGCTTCGACATCAAGCAGAACTCGGTCGATGCCATGCCCGAGCTGCCGTTCAAGATCATGATGAACGTCGGCAACCCGGACCGTGCCTTTGATTTCGCCCAGCTGCCGAACGCCGGTGTGGGCCTGGCGCGCCTGGAATTCATCATCAACCGCATGATCGGCGTGCACCCCAAGGCACTGCTGAACTACGCGGGCCTGCCAGCCGACCTGAAAGACAGCGTCGACAAGCGCATTGCCGGCTACAACGACCCGGTTGGCTTCTATGTCGAGAAGCTGGTCGAGGGTATCAGCACCCTGGCGGCGGCCTTCTACCCGAAAAAGGTCATCGTGCGCCTGTCGGACTTCAAGTCCAACGAGTACGCCAACCTGATCGGCGGCAAGCTGTACGAGCCAGAAGAAGAAAACCCGATGCTGGGCTTCCGCGGTGCATCGCGCTACATCAGCGAATCGTTCCGTGACTGCTTCGAGCTGGAATGCCGTGCGCTCAAGCGTGTGCGCAACGAGATGGGCCTGACCAACGTCGAGATCATGGTGCCGTTCGTGCGCACCCTGGGCGAAGCCAGCCAGGTCGTCGACCTGCTTGCCGAAAACGGCCTGGCGCGTGGCGACAACGGTCTGCGCGTGATCATGATGTGCGAACTGCCGTCCAACGCCATTCTGGCCGAAGAGTTCCTTGAGTACTTCGACGGCTTCTCGATCGGCTCCAACGACCTGACCCAGCTGACCCTGGGCCTGGACCGTGACTCCGGGATCATCGCCCACCTGTTCGACGAGCGTAACCCTGCGGTGAAGAAGCTGCTGGCCAACGCCATTGCCGCGTGCAACAAGGCCGGCAAGTACATCGGCATCTGCGGCCAGGGCCCGTCGGACCACCCGGACCTGGCCAAGTGGCTGATGGAACAAGGCATCGAAAGCGTGTCGCTGAACCCGGACTCGGTGCTCGAAACCTGGTTCTTCCTGGCCGAAGGCCAAGGCGCGGCCTGACGCAATACAACGCGGGGGGACGTCTGGCGTACCCCCGCCTGGTTTTTTCCAGGGCGAGCTCCAGCAATGGATCCCGCCCTTTTTTGTGCACCAAGCAACCTTATGCAAAGCAGCAGCACTCTATTTCCCGTGGCCTTGCTCAGTGCCGAGCGCCGCGGCGACCTCAGCGAAGACGTGTACCGGATCAAGGCCGGCAACGGCCCTGACCCCAGCGTCGAGCTGGCCGTGACCCGACTGGGGCTGGCCGACCAGGGCGAGGCCCAGGGCGTGCCGGTCATTCTTCTGCACGGCAGCTTTTCCAACCGGCGCTTCTGGTATTCGCCCAAAGGCGTAGGCCTGGGTGCCTATTTGGCGCGCGCCGGTTTCGATGTATGGATCCCGGAAATGCGTGGCCACGGTCTGTCGCCGCGCAACCTTGCCTGGAAGCACAACAGTGTCGCTGCCTACGCCCGTGATGACTTGCCGCTGATCAACGCCTTCGTGCGCGAGCAATCGGGCCAGGCGCCGCACTGGGTGGGCCATTCGTTGGGTGGGACGACATTGGCGGCAGCGCTGGGTGGCGGTTTCCTGGAGCCGGGGCAAGTCGCCAGTGTGGCGCTGTTCGGCACCCAGATCAGCCGTGTGTACTGGCCGTTGAAAGTGCCGCCGCTGGCCTGGGGCGCGAAGCTGGTACTCAAGCGGTGGGGGCAGATTTCGGGCCCGCGCTTCAAGCGTGGGCCCGAGGACGAACCGATTGGGCTGGCCCTGGAAAGCATGCGCTGGCATGGCCTGTTCGGGCGCTTTGGCGACAAGCAGAACGATTGGTGGGCAGGGCTGGCTGAAGTGGACGTACCGCTGTTGGCAGTGGCCGGTGCAGGGGACTTCCAGGACCCAGTGTGGGCTTGTCGAAAGCTGTTCGAGCAGTTGGGTGGCGCGCGCAAGCAATTCCTGCGGCTGGGTCGTGAAGAAGGTTTCGACGCCTTTGGGCACGTCGACATGCTGGTGAGCAAGGCCGCGCAGGTGCAGGTGTGGCCGCTGGTGGAGCGCTGGCTGCGCAACCCGCTGCTGCCGGTGCATGCGTCCACTGTGGCTGCGGAGCCTTTGCCAGCCAGTTGACCTTGTTTTGTCTGCACGGGCCTCTTCGCGGGTACGCCCGCTCCCACAGGGATCTCGAAGCACTCAAATCGTGCGATATCCCTGTGGGTGCGGGCGTGCCCGCGAAACGGCCGGTACAGGATGAAGACAAATGACTGCCCGGTCCCGGATGACTAGGACAGGCTCCAAGGTGTAGCCTTGGCCGATATCCGCTTTCGTTGTGACTGACAGGAGCTTCCTATGCAGCATTACGTAACGCCCGACCTGTGCGACGCCTACCCGGACCTGGTACAAGTGCTGGAGCCGATGTTCAGCAATTTCGGCGGCCGTGATTCGTTCGGCGGCCAGATCGTCACCATCAAGTGCTTTGAAGACAACTCGCTGGTCAAGGAGCAGGTCGAACGCGATGGCAAGGGCAAGGTGCTGGTGGTCGATGGTGGTGGTTCGCTGCGCCGCGCGCTGCTCGGTGACATGCTCGCCGAAAAGGCCGCCAAAAATGGCTGGGAAGGCCTGGTGATCTACGGCTGCGTACGTGATGTCGATGTGCTGATCCAGACCGACGTTGGCGTGCAGGCGTTGGCCAGCCACCCGATGAAGACCGACAAGCGCGGCATCGGCGACCTCAATGTGGCAGTGACCTTCGCTGGCGTGACCTTCCGCCCGGGCGAGTATGTCTATGCCGACAACAATGGCGTGCTGGTCTCGCCAAGCCCGCTGAAAATGCCGGAGTGATGCGCCACACGCGCTGATGGAGCTTTGATGTTCGAGGAAGACAACGCGCAGTGGGGGCTGGTGCATGCCCTGGTGCTCGATGGCAAAGGTGGCGCGCGCTCGATTGCCCGTACCGAACTGGACGACCTGCAGCTGCAACCGGAGCAAAGCCTGTGGCTGCACTGGGATCGCAGCCATCCGCAAACCCGCACCTGGCTGTTGCATGACAGCGGCCTGAGCGAGTTCGCCTGCGAACTGCTGCTGGAAGAGAACACCCGGCCGCGCCTGCTACCCATGGCGGACGAACAGCTGCTGCTGTTTTTGCGTGGGGTCAACCTCAATCCGGGCGCCGAGCCCGAAGACATGGTTTCGGTGCGAATCTTCGCCGAGGCACAGCGGGTTATCTCTTTGCGGCTGCGGCCGCTGCGCGCCAGTGATGAAGTGCTGCAGCAGCTGGAGCAGGGCAGGGGGCCAAAATCGGCATCCGAATTGTTGCTGTTGATGGGCGAGCTGCTGACCGAAAAGGTTCAGGGACTGGTCAGTGACTTGGCCGAACTGGTCGACCTGGAGGAAGAAAAGGTCGAATCCGACGAACGGTACACTCCGGAGCATGGCAGCCTGCAGCAGATCCGCCGCCGCGCCGCCGGCTTGCGCCGGTTCCTGGCGCCGCAACGGGAAATCTATGCCCAGTTGTCCCGCAGCAAATGGAGCTGGTTCGCCAATGCCGATGCCGATTACTGGAACGAGCTCAACAACAGCCTGATCCGCTACCTCGAGGAGCTGGAACTGACCCGGGAGCGCGCCGCGCTGGTGCTGGAAAGCGAAGACCGCCGCCGTAGCGAGCGCATGAACCGCACCATGTACCGCTTCGGCATCATCACCTGCATCTTTTTGCCCATGAGCTTCATCACCGGGCTGCTGGGTATCAATGTCGGCGGCATCCCGGGGGCCGAAAACCCCTTGGGCTTCCTGTTTGCCTGCATTGTGGTACTGGGGTTGGCGGTGGGGCAGTGGTGGTTGTTCCGGCGGTTGCGATGGGTGTAGGTGTGCATTTTGAAACATTCGTCCCAACCCGGTGTGTGACCCATCGCCCGGCCATCTCGTCTCTCACTGACATTGCGCGAGGTGCCCATGCACGATCCGTTTGAAGAATCCCTGCGCGACCTGCTCAAGGCATCACCCTCCGGCAACGACCGGGACGACCGGGACGACGCCGCTTGCCTGGGTCGCGTACTGAAAACCGCCAACCGCCAGGTGGGTGCGGGCGATCTGTTCAGCCTGCTTGGCCGTTGGAGCCAGGCGCTGCTGATTGCCGTGAACAATGGCTCGGCGCATGTCGCGCCGGTGCGCCGACACTCTTCCCGCAACGCTGCCAACGGCAGCAAAGCAGATAAGGCCGATTGAATATGGAACTCGATCTCTGGACCCAGAGCCTGGTCACCGCGATGACCGCCCTTTGGACCAAGGTAGCGAACTTCATCCCCAACCTGTTCGGCGCGCTGGTCGTGGTGCTGCTCGGTTTCGTGGTGGCCAAGCTACTCGACACGCTGCTGTCCAAACTGCTGGCCAAGTTCGGCCTGGACCGCCTGATGGCCGGCACGGGCCTGACCAAAATGCTCGGCCGGGTTGGCATCCAGGTGCCGATCTCGACCTTGATCGGCAAGATCGTCTACTGGTTCGTGCTGCTCATCTTCCTCGTTTCGGCCGCTGAATCGCTCGGCCTGGAGCGGGTTTCGGCAACCCTCGACATGCTCGCCCTGTACCTGCCCAAGGTGTTCGGCGCAGCGCTGGTGTTGCTGGCCGGCGTGCTGCTGGCGCAGGTGGCCAACGGCCTGGTGCGCGGTGCTGCCGAAGGCATCGGCCTGGAATATTCAGCGGGCCTTGGGCGGATCACCCAGGGTCTGGTGATCATCATCAGCATCTCGGTGGCCATCAGCCAGCTGGAGGTGAAAACCGACCTGTTGAACCACGTGATCGTGATCGGGCTGATTACCGTTGGTCTGGCCGTTGCCCTCGCCATGGGCCTTGGCAGCCGCGAGATCGCCGGGCAGATACTGGCCGGCATCTACGTGCGCGAGCTGTTTCAGGTGGGCCAGCAAGTGCGGATTGGAGAGGTCGAAGGGCTGATCGAGGAAATCGGCACGGTAAAAACCACGCTGCTGACCGATGATGGCGAACTGGTGTCGCTGTCCAACCGCGAGTTGCTCGAGCAGCGTGTCAATAGCCGCTAACCGCTCAAAAGCTGTTAATGTATGCCGCCGCGAATTCGACCCACGGGGTCGCGCGGCGACATTGACCTGACTGTCGGCCAGATCCGTTTTGAATAAAGTTCATTCGCCGCCCATGCGTTATGACCCCCGCGAGCTCACCGATGAAGAGTTGGTGGCGCGTTCGCATGAGGAGCTGTACCACGTTACCCGCGCCTATGAGGAGCTCATGCGGCGCTACCAGCGGACCCTGTTCAACGTCTGTGCGCGTTATCTGGGGAACGACCGTGACGCGGACGATGTCTGTCAGGAAGTGATGCTGAAAGTGCTGTACGGGCTGAAGAACTTCGAGGGTAAATCCAAGTTCAAGACCTGGCTCTACAGCATCACCTACAACGAGTGCATTACCCAGTACCGCAAGGAGCGCCGTAAACGCCGGTTGATGGATGCCTTGAGTCTGGACCCTGTTGAAGAGGCGTCCGAAGACAAGGCCCCGAAGCCGGAAGAAAAAGGCGGGCTGGACAAGTGGCTGGTGCATGTGAACCCGATTGACCGGGAAATTCTGGTGCTGCGTTTTGTCGCAGAACTGGAATTTCAGGAAATTGCCGACATCATGCACATGGGCCTGAGCGCGACGAAAATGCGTTACAAGCGCGCGCTAGACAAGCTTCGGGAGAAATTTGCTGGCCTCGATGAAACTTAGTGGCGTGCAAATATCTCTAACGAATCGGCGAGTTCTGCTAGACTTGCCGTCGAGTTGTCCCCCTTGTTTGTGGTGGGACTGCTTAACTATCACCAGATGGGGATTTAACGGATGAAATTGAAAAACACCTTGGGCTTGGCCATTGGTTCGCTTGTAGCCGCCACTTCGATTGGCGCTATGGCACAAGGTCAAGGCGCCGTCGAGACTGAAATCTTCTACAAGAAGGAATTCTTCGACAGCCAGCGCGACTTCAAGAACGACGGCAACCTGTTCGGCGGTTCGATCGGTTACTTCCTGACCGACGACGTTGAACTGCGTCTGGGCTACGACGAAGTTCACAACGCTCGTGGCGAAGACGGCAAAAACATCAAGGGCTCGAACACCGCCCTGGACGCCGTTTACCACTTCAACAACCCGTACGACGCCATCCGTCCGTACGTTTCCGCTGGTTTCTCGCACCAGTCGCTGGGCCAGACCGGCCGTGGCGGTCGTGACCACTCCACCTTCGCCAACGTTGGCGCTGGCGCCAAGTGGTACATCACCGACATGTTCTACGCCCGTGCCGGCGTAGAAGCTCAGTACAACATCGACCAGGGCGACACCGAGTGGGCCCCAAGCGTTGGTGTTGGCCTGAACTTCGGCGGTAGCCCGAAGCAAGCCGAAGCCGCTCCAGCTCCAGTTGCTGAAGTCTGCTCCGACTCCGACAACGACGGTGTTTGCGACAACGTCGACAAGTGCCCTGACACCCCGGCCAACGTTACCGTTGACGCCGACGGCTGCCCGGCTGTTGCCGAAGTCGTTCGCGTTGAGCTGGACGTCAAGTTCGACTTCGACAAGTCGGTCGTCAAGCCAAACAGCTACGGCGACATCAAGAACCTGGCTGACTTCATGAAGCAGTACCCACAAACCACCACCGTGGTTGAAGGTCACACTGACTCCGTGGGCCCAGACGCTTACAACCAGAAGCTGTCCGAGCGTCGTGCCAACGCTGTCAAGCAGGTACTGACCCAGCAGTACGGCGTAGAATCCAGCCGTGTTGATTCGGTTGGCTACGGCGAAACCCGTCCGGTTGCTGACAACGCCACCGAAGAAGGTCGCGCTGTTAACCGTCGCGTTGAAGCGCAGGTTGAAGCTCAGTCCAAGTAATTGGCCTGATGTTTCACGAAAAACCCGGCCTCGGCCGGGTTTTTCTTTGCCTGGAATTTTCCGGCCTGCCCGCACCCTGCGGGTCGCGAAAGGGCAGCAACGCGGCCCCCCGGTTTCAGCGTTGTTGCAACAGTTGCAGGGGTTGCTGCGCGGCCATTTCGCGATACAAGGCCGCTCCCACAGGCGTTGCGGCTACCTCGCCAATCACCAGAATTGCGGGGCTACGCAACCCAAACCCTCGCGCATCCTCGACCATCCCCCACACATCGCTCCTGCACTCGCGCTGTTGCGGCAACGAGGCATTCTCGATCATCGCCACCGGCGTCCCAGCCGCCATCCCGCCATCCAGCAACCCCTGGCGCACTTGCTCCAGTCGCGCCACCCCCATGTACACCACCAACGTCGTGCCAGCCTGGGCCAATGCTGCCCAGTTCAGCTCGCTGTCATCCTGGGTATGCGCCGTCACCAAGGTGACTCCTCGGCTCACACCCCGCGAGGTGAGGGAGATGCCGCACTGCGTCGCCCCAGCCAGGCCTGCGGTGATGCCGTTGACCACTTCCACGTCGATACCATGCCCCTGCAACCACAGCGCTTCTTCACCGCCACGGCCAAAAATGCACGGGTCACCGCCCTTGAGCCTTACCACGCAACGGCCCTGCCGCGCATGGCGTAACATCAGGCGCTGAATGAACGCCTGCGGCGTCGAGCGGCAGCCACCGCGCTTGCCCACGGCAATCACTCGGGCCTGCGGGCAATGGCCCAGCACCGCCGGGTTGACCAAGTCGTCGATCATCACCACGGCAGCTTGCTGCAAAGCGCGCACGGCCTTGAGGGTGAGCAGTTCAGGGTCACCAGGGCCAGCACCGACCAGCCACACTTTTGCATTCATCAGGTTTTCCTCATCGGCAAGCTGTATTCAGCCCTTGAGCAGGGTGAGTAGCAAAATCAGGTTTATCAGCAACGACAGCAGGGCCAGGGTGCGCCACACCTTCAGCGGTTCGCGCTCCAGCAATGGTCGTGGCCGGCTGGTCAGTTCCTGGCGGTCGCCGCGTTCAAGCAGGAGCAACCAGTGTTCGGCAGTTTCGAAGCGCTGCGCCGGATCGGCGGCCACCGCCTGCTGCAGGTTGTGCTGCAACCATTCCGGCAGGTCTGGGCGGTAACGTGAGGGGTTGATCGGCTGGCTGAAGCGCGGGCGCTGGAAGGCTTCCACTTCGCCATACGGGTAGTGCCCGGTCAGCAGCTGGTACAGCGTCACGCCCACGGCATACAAGTCCTGACGCGGGCTGGGTGGCTGGCCGTCGAATGCTTCCGGAGCGAGGTACGAGGGCGTACCGGGCAGATCGTGAAGCGGGTCCTCGGACAGGCCTGGACAATAGGCGAGGCCGAAGTCCAGCAGGCGCAGCTGACCATCGCGGCCAAGGTGCAGGTTGTCCGGCTTGATGTCGCGATGCAGCAGGTTGCGCCGATGCAGTACGCCGACTGCCTGCAGCAATTGCCGGGCGATCTCCAGCCACTGGGTGAGGGGCAACGGGCCGTTTTCGCCCAGCAGTGTGGCCAGGTCTTGCCCGGGGTATTGGCGCATCACGTAGTACAGGTGCTGGCGCTGACTGGCGGCGTGCACTTCTGGAAAGTGCCGGCCGGCAACGCGGCGCAGGAACCACTCTTCCAGCAACAGCCCCTGTGCAGCACCCGGCTCCTGCTCGCGCACGGTGGGCAAGGTCTTCAGCAACCAGGCCTGGTTCTGGCTGTCGCGCACCTGGTAGAGCAGGGACTGGCGGCTGTGGGCATGGCGTTTTTCAACCTGCCAACCGTCGATTAGCTGGCCCGGCCTTAGCGGGCCGGGTATCGGCCATTGCTGCAGCTGCGCGAGGGTATCGCCCAGGTTGGCGGTGCCCAGTTGCTCGACCTGCACCAGCAAGGCGCTGGCGTTGTCCTGGCTGCCATTGAGGTGGGCGCTGGCAACCAGCGTGTCGGCGGCCAATTGCAGGTCGGGCTGGTCGCGCAGCACGGCCTGGATGTGCTGGTCACCCAAGCTGGCCCAGACACCGTCGCTAAGCAGCAGGAAGCACTCGCCCGGCTGCAACTCGCCTTCCAGGTAATCCACCAGCAGGTGCTGGTCCAGGCCCAGCGCGCGCTTCAGCACATGCTGCATGCCTGGCTGGTCCCACACATGGTCCTCGCTCAGGCATTGCAGATGGCCGTCGTGCCAGCGGTACACGCGGCAGTCGCCGACATGGGCGAGGGTAAAGCGCCGGCCGCGCAGAACTAGCGCGCTGAGGGTGGTCAGCAACGGCTGGCCGCTGCCTTGGGCGCGCAGCCAGCGGTTTTGCGCCAGCAACAGCCGGTCAAGGGCCTGGGCCACGCTCCAGGTGGCTGGGGTGGCGTAGTAGTCCAGGGCCAGGGCCTGCAGACTGGCCCGGGCCGCCAAGCCACCGTCGGCGCACTGGCTGACGCCATCGGCCAAGGCGAACAAGTAGCCCTTGCTGGCGGCCAGCTCCGGCGCCGGAGTCACCAGGCGCAAGGCATCCTGGTTTTCCGTGCGCGGCCCGGTAGCGCTGGCCTGGGCAAAGCTCAGTTGCAGGCTCATCAGCGTGCCTCAGACCCGTGCCGCAGTAACGGCAGCCGAGCCCCAGGTGGTGCGCCAGCGTTGTTTCACGCCGTGCAGTCCGAACCAGGCCAGCAGGCCCAGGCTGGCGAACAGCCACAGCCCCAGCTGGTAATCGCCGGTATGCTGCTTGATGGTGCCAAGCCCGGCTGCCAGCAGAAAGCCGCCGATGCCGCCGGCCATGCCGATCAGCCCGGTCATCACGCCGATCTCCTGGCGGAAGCGCTGCGGCACCAACTGGAAGACCGCGCCATTGCCTGCGCCCAGGCCGAGCATGGCGCTGACGAACAGTGCCAAGGCGGCAGCGGCGGACGGCAGGTTGAAGCCCACTGCAGCAATGCAGATGGCCGCCACGCTGTACATGCCCAGCAGGGTACGGATGCCACCGAAGCGGTCGGCCAGGGCGCCGCCGAGTGGGCGCATCAGGCTGCCGGCGAACACACAGGCTGCGGTGTAGTAGCCAGCGGTGACCGGGCTCAGGCCGTACTGGTCGCTGAAGTAGCCGGGCAAGGCGCTGGCCAGGCCGATGAAGCCGCCGAAGGTGACGCTGTAGAAGAACATGAACCACCAGCTGTCGCGGTCGCCCAAGGCCTTTAGGTAGTCGGCCATGGCTTTTGGCTTGGGCCGTTGCGGGGCATTGCGCGCCAGCAGGGCGAATACCACCAGCGCCAGCGACAGCGGGATCAGCGCAAAGCCGAACACGTTGTTCCAGCCAAAGCCCGCTGCCAATGCGGGCGCCAGCAGGGCGGCGAACACCGTACCGGAGTTGCCGGCGCCAGCGATACCCATCGCCTTGCCCTGGTGTTGCGGTGGGTACCACTGCGAGGCCAGTGGCAGCGACACGGCGAACGAGGCGCCGGCAAAGCCGAGGAATACCCCCAGCAGCAGCGCCTGTTCGTAGCTGTGCACGCCCAGGTGCCATGCAGCGGCCAAGGCAACGATAACGATCACCTGGCCAATCAGGCCGGCGGTTTTGGGTGACAGGCGGTCCACCAGTACGCCCATGGCGAAGCGCAGGATCGCCCCGGCGAGGATCGGCATCGCCACCATCAGGCCCCGTTGTTGTGCACTCAGTTGCAGGTCGGCGGCAATCTGCACCGCCAACGGGCCCAGCAGGTACCAGACCATGAAGCTGAGGTCGAAGTACAGGAACGCGGCGAACAGCGTGGGCACATGCCCGGATTTCCAGAAGCTGGTACTCATCGAACACCTCACTCGGCAATGCAACGGAACGAAAAAGACGCCGCCACCCGCTCCATGGTTGTGGAGGGGAGAGCGACGTCTTTGTCGGGATTAAGTGGGGCAACCGCCGTTGGCTACCGGTGAGATTTGTTCAGCAAGAGACGGGCCAACTGTTGGGAGGGTTTGTCTCGAGGTGCTCGGTGCCTGTTGAATCGAGCGCCGCGCGGGCGGCGCTCGATCTGCCAGGCGCCAAGATTCTCAGGCCCAGCGTATCAGCCGAGCATCTCGTGCATGGCAATGATCTGCTCGGCCACCTGGATGAGTTTCTGCTGCCGGCTCATGGCCTGGCGGCGCATCAGGGTGTAGGCCTGCTCTTCATTGCAGTCCTTCATTTTCATCAGCAAACCCTTGGCCTGCTCGATGCGTTTGCGTTCGGCCAGTTGCTGGTCGCGCGCCAGCAGTTGGGCTTTCAATGCCTGGTCGCTTTCAAAGCGGGCCATGGCCACATCCAGAATCGGCTGCAGCCGGGCAGCATGGATGCCTTCGACGATATAGGCGCTGACCCCGGCCTGGATCGCCTGGCGCATCACCCCCGGGTCGTGCTCGTCGGTGAACAGCACAATGGGCCGCGGCTGGTCACGGCTGACCAGTACCACTTGCTCCATCACATCGCGGTCCGGGGAATCGGTATCGATCAGCACCACGTCCGGACGCACCGTTTCGACACACGCGGGCAGGTCGATGGTCAGGCCTGGGGCTTCGGTGACCTCGAAGCCGGCCTCGATCAAGGCTGCCTTGAGGCGGCCGAGTTTGCTCTGGGTGTCGTCGATCAACAGTATGCGCAGCATGTTCGTCCCTCTCACAGGCCAACACGTGCATCGGGCAGCTCGCCCAGCGCATGCAGGCTGAAGCTACGGGCATAATCGTAGGGGGCGCTGCCGTCCCAGCGGGTACCGTCGATCAGCAGGCTGCTGCGCATCGGCTGGTCGGGGCAGGTGACGCCCAGGCTGTTCGCCGCCTCGGTGTACAGCGCCAGTTGCTGGACCTGGCGCGCTACGCCAAGGTAGTCGGGGTCTTCGCGCAGCAGGCCCCAGCGGCGGAACTGGGTCATGAACCACATGCCGTCGGACAAGTACGGCAGGTTGACCCGGCCATGGTCGAACAGGCGCAGGGCATGCGGGTCTTGCCACTGGTTGCCGAGGCCATCGTGATAGTCGCCGAGCAGGCGCGGCGCGATGCTGCCCAGCGGGGTGTCCAGGTAGGCGCTGCCGCTCAGCAGCTGTGCAGTGCCGCGGCGGTTTTCCGGGCTTTGTTCGATGAAGCGGCTGGCGGCGAGGACTGCCTTGATCAACGCGCGGGCGCTGTTGGGGTATTGCTCTGCAAAGGCTCGGGCACAGGCCAGGACCTTTTCCGGGTGGTCCGGCCAGATCGACTGGCTGGTGGCCAAGGTGAAACCTTGGCCTTTGGCCACCGCGTCGGCAGCCCAGGGCTCGCCGACGCAGAAACCGTCGATACGCCCGGCCTGGATGTGCGCGGCCATCTGGGCAGGCGGTACCACTACACTGTCGACATCGCGCAGCGGGTGGATGCCCTGGCTGGCCAGCCAGTAATACAACCACATGGCGTGTGTGCCAGTGGGGAACGTCTGGGCGAATGTCAGTCGTGCGCCATGCTGGTGCACCAGCCGGGCCAGTGCTTCAGGGTTGGTCACGCCTTTGCGTTGCAAGGCCGGGGACAGGTTGATGGCCTGGGCGTTCTGGTTAAGGCCCATGAGTACTGCCATGTCGCTGGCGGCTACACCGCCGATGCCCAGGTGCACGGCGTAGACCAGGCCATACAAGCAGTGCGCGGCATCCAGTTCGCCACTGACCAGCTTGTCGCGCAGCCCGGCCCACGAGCCCTGGCGCTTGAGGTTTAGGGTAAGGCCGTGCTGCTGGGCGAAGCCCTGGGTGGCGGCAACCACCACTGAGGCGCAGTCGGTCAGGGCCATGTAGCCGATGTTCAGGCTGGGTTTTTCCGGCGCGTCGCTGCCGTTGACCCAGGCCAGGGGCGTTGCTCGGGGTGCAGTGTTCACAAGGTTCCTCGCCCGTACTGATAAGGCTGTGGGCATGACTGGTGCAACCGATGTGCCAGGCGTACCACGATTTGCTGTCCTGCCAGCCCCGCGCTGGCTATAATCGCCCCCTCACTCACCCTGAGCCTTGCCCGCCCATGTATACCCTGGCCCGCCAGCTGCTGTTCAAGCTTTCCCCGGAAACGTCCCATGACCTGTCCCTGGACCTGATCGGCGCCGGTGGCCGTCTTGGCCTCAATGGCATGCTGTGCAAGCAACCGGCCGCCTTGCCGGTTTCGGTCATGGGCTTGAACTTCGCCAACCCGGTGGGCCTGGCCGCTGGCCTGGACAAGAACGGCGCGGCCATCGACGGGTTCGCCCAGCTGGGCTTCGGTTTTGTCGAAATCGGCACCGTCACCCCGCGTCCGCAACCGGGCAACCCAAAACCGCGGCTGTTCCGCCTGCCGGAAGCCACGGCCATCATCAACCGCATGGGCTTCAACAACCTGGGCGTCGATCACCTGCTTGGCCGTGTACGCGCTTCGCGCTACAACGGGGTACTGGGTATCAACATCGGCAAGAATTTCGACACCCCGGTCGAGCGCGCCGTCGATGACTACCTGATCTGCCTGGACAAGGTATACACCGCGGCCAGCTACATCACCGTCAACGTCAGCTCGCCCAACACCCCTGGCCTGCGCAGCCTGCAGTTCGGCGACTCGCTCAAGCAACTGCTGGATGCCCTGGCCGAGCGCCGCGAGCAACTGGCCGCCACGCACGGCAAGCGCGTGCCGCTGGCAATCAAGATTGCACCGGACATGAGCGACGAAGAAACAGCCCTGGTGGCAGCCGCGCTGATGGCGTCGGGCATGGATGCAGTGATCGCCACCAACACCACGCTGGGCCGTGAGGGTGTCGAGGCATTGCCGCATGGTGGCGAGGCGGGCGGCCTGTCGGGCGCGCCGGTGCTGGAAAAGAGCACCCATATCGTCAAGGTGCTGGCCGGCGAACTGGGCGGCAAGTTGCCGATCATTGCCGCAGGTGGCATCACCGAAGGCAGCCATGCTGCGCAGAAGATCGCGGCGGGTGCGAGCCTGGTACAGATTTATTCGGGCTTCATTTATAAAGGGCCGGCGCTGATCCGCGAGGCGGTGGACGCCATCGCTGCGATGCCGCGGTGACCTGACACGGCCCTTTCGCGGGCAGCGCTGAGAAGGTTTGCCAAGGCATAAAAAAGGGCCCCTTGAAGGGGCCCCTGGGCCTTCGCCCGCCGCCCGGATAGGGCGTGCATGGTAAATCGAATTCAGTGTCCTCGATCAGCCAACGGCGTGATTTTCGTTGAGTCTATGGATGCCAGCGGTGCCAGTCATTCCGTCCCAGTTATCACCGCGACCTTCGCGCCAGCCGTTGATCCAGGCTTGGCGTACAGAAGGAAGATTGAAGGGGCAAAGTTCGCGGGATTTGCCGGTGACCCCGTATTGGTAGCCACGTGAATATGCTCTTTCCAACGGATCACGCTTAAGTCTTCTCATAGGGTGTTGCCCTCACTTGTTGACTGTAATGTCCCGTCGGCCTCTCCGAGGCCGGGCAGAGTCTTTCTGCCGGTTTGCGCTCGCTGCCGGCGTCGCGAGCTGAAGGTGCCGCCTCGTTGCGAAGCGGCCTGAGACCAGTTCTAACGAATGCGAGTCACGGTGTGAATGATCGATTTGTCATAAGGGCGTAACGTTTGTGAGGGTGACGGGATAAGTAAATAAATGCGACTCAACCTTGTTTGGCGTTGAGCCCGCTATGATCGGGGTTTGCCGATCTTTGACGTCATTTCGCCAGCGTGGCGTGTGGCTGACAGAATCAATTTGAAATGCGACGAAGGGTCACAGACACCCGGCTATCGCGAGAATTTTTAGTACTGCCCGATGATCTAAGCTGTCTTTGCTGCTTGGATCGATCAGGCGGCCCGGCCCTTGGCCGCACACATGTGCCGTGAAGGGCCACCCGCATGCCTGTTGGAAAGGGGTGCGGGCAAACATCGCGGGGCGATGCGTCGCCCCGTCAGTCAAATAGCCCAAGGCTCTGGAATATTCATGTCGGACCGTTTCGAACTTTATCTCACCTGTCCCAAAGGCCTTGAAGGCCTGCTTGCCGAAGAGGCCAAGGGCCTTGGCCTTGACGAAGTGCGTGAGCACACCTCGGCCATTCGCGGCGCCGCCGACATGGAAACCGCCTACCGCTTGTGCGTCTGGTCACGTTTGGCCAACCGCGTGCTGCTGGTGCTCAAGCGCTTCTCGATGAAGAACGCCGACGACCTGTACGATGGCGTGCACGCGGTCGACTGGGCCGACCACCTGGCAGCCGATGGCACCCTGGCCGTGGAATTCAGCGGCCATGGCTCGGGCATCGATAACACCCATTTCGGTGCATTGAAGGTCAAGGACGCGATCGTCGACAAGCTGCGCAATCGCGAAGGCCTGCGCCCATCGGTTGAAAAAATCGACCCTGACGTGCGTGTGCACCTGCGCCTGGACCGTGGCGAGGCCATCCTTTCCCTTGACCTGTCCGGTCACAGCCTGCACCAGCGAGGCTACCGCCTGCAGCAAGGCGCCGCGCCGCTGAAGGAAAACCTCGCGGCAGCCGTGCTGATCCGCGCTGGTTGGCCGCGCATTGCCGCCGAAGGTGGCGCGCTGGCTGACCCGATGTGCGGTGTCGGTACCTTCCTGGTCGAAGCAGCCATGATCGCTGCTGATATCGCGCCCAACCTCAAGCGTGAACGCTGGGGCTTCAGTGCCTGGCTCGGCCATGTGCCGGCGCTGTGGCGCAAGGTGCACGACGAGGCACAGGCCCGCGCGCAGGCCGGCCTGGCCAAGCCACCGCTGTGGATCCGTGGCTACGAGGCTGACCCGCGGCTGATCCAGCCCGGCCGCAACAACGTCGAGCGTGCCGGCCTGGGTGACTGGGTCAAGATCTACCAGGGTGAAGTCAGCACCTTTGAGCCGCGCCCGGACCAGAACCAGAAAGGCCTGGTCATCAGCAACCCGCCCTACGGCGAGCGACTGGGTGACGAAGCCAGCCTGCTGTACCTCTACCAGAACCTCGGCGAGCGCCTGCGCCAGGCCTGTATGGGCTGGGAGGCAGCGGTATTCACCGGCGCGCCGCAACTGGGCAAGCGCATGGGCATTCGCAGCCACAAGCAATATGCGTTCTGGAACGGTGCCTTGCCGTGCAAGCTGCTGCTGTTCAAGGTGCAACCTGACCAGTTCGTGACCGGTGAGCGTCGCGAAGCGCAGGCTGAAAACGCTGAAAACCGCCAGCAGACGCCAGTGGCCAGCGAGCCGGCGCGCCTGTCGGAAGGGGCACAGATGTTTGCCAACCGGCTGCAGAAGAACCTCAAGCAACTGGGCAAGTGGGCCCGGCGCGAGCAGGTTGATTGCTACCGCTTGTACGACGCCGATATGCCCGAATATGCCCTGGCGGTCGACCTGTATCAGGATTGGGTACATGTGCAGGAATACGCAGCTCCTCGTTCGATCGACCCGGACAAGGCCCAGGCGCGTCTGCTCGACGCCCTGGCGGCCATTCCACAGGCCCTGGGTATTTCCCCTCAGCGGGTCGTGCTCAAGCGTCGCGAGCGCCAGAGCGGCACCCGTCAGTACGAACGCCAGGCTACTGAAGGGCGCTTCCAGGAGGTGAACGAAGGCGGTGTCAAGCTGCTGGTCAATCTCACCGACTACCTTGATACCGGGCTGTTCCTGGATCATCGCCCGATGCGCATGCGCATCCAGCGCGAGGCTGCTGGCAAGCGCTTCCTCAACCTGTTCTGCTACACCGCCACGGCAACGGTGCATGCAGCCAAGGGCGGTGCCCGCAGCACCACCAGCGTCGACCTGTCGAAAACCTACCTGGACTGGGCGCGACGCAACCTGGCACTGAATGGCTTCTCCGAGCGTAACCGGTTGGAGCAGGGCGATGTGATGGCCTGGCTGGAAGCCTGTCGCGAAAGCTACGAGATGATCTTCATCGACCCGCCGACCTTCTCCAACTCCAAGCGCATGGAAGGCGTGTTCGATGTACAGCGTGACCACGTGCAACTGCTGGACCTGGCCATGGCTCGACTGGCACCGGGGGGCGTGTTGTATTTCTCCAACAACTTCCGCAAGTTCCAGCTGGACGAGCACCTGACGGCGCGTTACGCCGTGGAGGAAATCACTGCCCAGACCCTGGATCCGGACTTCGCCCGCAACAGTCGCATCCATCGCGCCTGGCGTTTGCAGCTGCGCTGAGGCGACGAGGTACATTGCGCGGCTGATGGCCAATAGCTATAACTGAACGCAGGGCAAGATAATCCGCAGGACGCTGACGTGACGAGATGGGTGTATGTCGAAGTGTGGCGTGCGTGCGCGGTTACTTGGCCTGTGCACAGAGGCGGTGTCCGCCTGGGCGGTGGCGCTGGTCGCAGTGGTCGCGGGCGGTATGCTCACAGCCGTCCTGGCGCTTGCTGCGCAGACCTTCTACAAGCAGCAGTTGCGCCAACGCTTCGAGCTGATGGCCAACGAGCGTTTCAGCCGTATTGCCGAACGCTTTGATGAGCAGCAGCAGCGCCTGGATGGGCTGCGGCAGTTCTTCAGCTTCTCCAATGACATCACCCTGCGTGAGTTCGACGGCTATGCCCGACCCTTGCTGCAGCGTACCCTGGCCTATGCCTGGGCGCCGCGCGTCGAGGCGGGGCAGCGTGCCGAGTTCGAACGCCAGGCCAGCGCCCCTTCCGGCCCAGGCTATGTGATCCGCGATCAGGACGAGCAAGGCCAGTGGCGACGCGCGCCGCTACGCGACCATTACTTTCCGGTGCTGTACAGCCAATCGGGCGAGCTGCCTGGGTTGCCGCATGGTATGGACCTGGCCGGCCAGGCCGTAGCTCAGGCGGCCCTTGCGCGGGCGCTGGGGCCGGGCAGCATGGCGTTATCCGAGCCGCTGGCCATGTTCGATACCCAGTCGGACGCGAGGGGCCTGCTGATGGTGGCACCGGTGTTTACCGATGCCAACCCGCAGGGCGCCCTGGCGGGGTATGTGATGGCGTTGCTGAGCATGCGTGAGCTGGTCAGCGATGGCAAACCGCTGTCGGCTGAAGACCAGCTGGTGGTGCGCATTGTTGACCCGTCCGGGCTGCATGGGCCGCAAGTCATGTTCGATTCGCAGAACCAGGTTGCCCCGTTGCCATTGTCCAGTCATCAGTTGTTGCACCTGGCCGACCGCCATTTTCAGCTGATTATCCGGCCAAGCAGGGCCTTCATGCAGGCCAACCCTTCCTCGGCGGTACTTGCGGTCGCGTTGCTGGGCGGGTTGTTGAGCCTGCTGCTCAGCGCGTTGCTCTACAGCCTGTTCAGCCAGCGTCAGCGTGCCCTGGCCCTGGTCGAACAGCGGACGGCCGAGCTGCGGGTCAGCGAGCAGTCGCTGCGTGGCACCCATAATCAGTTGCGCAGCGTGCTGGATGCCGCGACGCAGGTGGCGATCATCGCCACCAACCTCAAGGGTGAAGTCAGCACCTTCAACGCGGGTGCCGAACGCATGCTCGGTTACCCGGCCGGGGAGGCGATCGGCCGGTTGCGGCTTGAGCATCTGGTGCTACCTGAGGAACTGGATGCGCGCGCCCATGCGTTGAGCCTGCACTATGGTCGGCCGATTGCCGGTGGCCAGGCCATGTTCGCCGAAACGGTCCAGGAGCAAGGTGCCGAGCCGGGGGAGTGGACCTTGGTACGTGCCGACGGCAGCCAGCTGGTGGCGAATATGCTGGTCACTGCCATGCTCGACGAGCAAGGGTTGTGGGTTGGCTACCTGGCCATCTGCATCGACGTGACCGAGCGGCGGCGGGTGCATGAGGCGCTCGCGGCACGAGACCGCTTGCTGGAAAAACTCAGCGCCGAAGTACCGGGTGGCATCTATCAGTACCGTCTGGATGCCAATGGCCATTCGTGTTTCCCCTACGCCAGCATGGGCCTGTACGACATCTACGAAGTCGACCTGCAGCAGTTGCGCGAGGATGCCACGGTGGTGTTCGAGCGCATACACCCAGATGACCTGGACCGTGTACGCCGTTCGGTACGCTACTCGGCCGAGCACCTGTCGCCCTGGCGTGAGGAGTATCGGGTCTGTCTGCCACGGGCGGGTTTGCGCTGGGTACGCGGTGAGGCGACCCCGGAAGTGGGCGAGCAGGGCTGTACCCTGTGGCACGGCTACTTGACCGACATCTCCGACCTCAAGGGTGTGGAGGAAGATTTACGTACGCTGTCGGTAACCGACTCGCTGACCGGTATTCACAACCGCCGCTATTTCCAGGAGCGGCTGAAGATCGAGTTGGAGCGGGCACAGCGCGATGGCCTGGCGCTGGCGGTGATCATGCTCGACATCGATCACTTCAAGCGGATCAATGACCGCTTCGGCCATGCTGTCGGCGATCGGGTGCTGCGCAGCCTGTGTCAGCGTATTGGTCAGCGTCTACGGCGTACCGATGTGTTCTGCCGGTTGGGCGGGGAGGAGTTCATGGTGCTGTGCCCAGGCAGCGATGCCGAGCAGGCGCGGCTGTTGGCGGTGGAGTTGTGGCAAGGGGTGCGCAATGTGCCGGTAGAAGGCGTCGGCAAGGTCACGGCGAGTTTCGGTGTGGCTGGCTGGCGACCGGGTGAGGGCGCTGATGCCTTGCTGGTACGCGCCGATGCGGGGGTGTATGCAGCCAAGCAGGCCGGGCGAGACCGGGTGGAGGGCGAGTCGGCCTGAGAGCGGTCGGTTGCCAGTACCGGCCTTTTCACGGCTAGAGCCGCCCCCACAGGGCTTGCACGGTTTTGCAAGCGCTGCAATGCCTGTGGGGGCGGTTTTACCCGCGCACTGCAATCAATTGGCTGCAGTACTGCCAGCCAGTTTCGGCTGGCGATACAGGTCCAGCAGCACCTGGTCCAGCACCTGCGAGGCACCCCACGGTTTCGGGTCGTTGAGGATCGCCGCCACCGCCCAGGTATGGCCGTTGCTGTCCCGGCTGAAGCCGGCAATCGCCCGCACGGTGTTCAGTGTGCCGGTCTTGATGTGCCCTTCACCGGCCATGGCGGTGCGCTTGAGGCGCTTGCGCATGGTACCGTCCATGCCCACCAGTGGCATCGAGCTCATGAACTCGGCCGCGTAAGGGCTCTTCCAGGCAGCCCGCAGCATCTCGGCCATTTCCCGGGTGCTGACCCGCTCGGCGCGCGACAGGCCAGAACCGTTTTCCATCACCAGGTGCGGCGCGGTAATGCCTTTCTTCGCCAGCCACTGGCGCACCACGCGCTGGGCAGCGCGGGCGTCGTCGCCATCGGCATCGGTGCGGAACTGTGCGCCAAGGCTCAGGAACAGCTGCTGGGCCATGGTGTTGTTGCTGTACTTGTTGATGTCGCGGATCACTTCGACCAGGTCCGGCGAGAACGCGCGGGCCAACAGGCGGGCACTCTTCGGCACATTCTCGATGCGGTCAGCACCCTGGATGGTGCCGCCCAGTTCGTTCCAGATCGCTCGCACGGCACCGGCGGCGTAGGTCGGGTGGTCGAGCAGTGACAGGTAGGTCTGCGAATTGCAGCCGTCACCCAGTTGGCCGCTGACCGTTACGCTGATGCCATCGGCCTGGGGCACCGGGTTGTAGCGCACATCACCGCTGCACTGTTTCGACGCCACGGCTTTGACCTGGTTGTCGATGCGGATGCTGGCAATTGGCGGCTCGACCGCGACAGTGACTTTGCCGCCGTCGTTGCGGGCCACGAAGCGCAAGGCCTTGAGGTTGACCAGCAGCGAGTCGGGCTTGACCAGGAACGGCTTGTTGACGTCGCCGCCATCATCGTTGAACTGCGGCAGGTTGGGTTGCACGAAGTGGCTACGGTCCAGCACCAGGTCACCGGTAACCGTGCGCACCCCATTGGCGCGCAGGTCACGCATGAGCAGCCAGAGCTTTTCCATGTTCAGTTTCGGGTCACCGCCACCTTTCAGGTACAGGTTGCCGTTGAGCACGCCGTTGCTCAGGGTACCGTCGGTGTAGAACTCGGTTTTCCACTGGAAGGTTGGGCCAAGCAGCTCAAGGGCGGCATAGGTGGTGACCAGTTTCATGGTCGAGGCCGGGTTCACCGACACATCGGCATTGAACACGGTCGGGGTGCCAGGCCCGTCCAGCGGCAGCATCACCAGCGATAGCGCGGTGTCCTGCAACTTGTTGGCCTTGAGCGCCTGTTGAACCTTGGCAGGCAGGGTAGTGTTGACAGCGGCGGCATGGCTGGGCAAGGCGATTGGCAACAGCAGGCCGGCAAGAACGAAGGGACGAAGCGTTTTGATCATAATGGATAAATACCCTGCAGCGAGGGAAAAGGGCTTTGGGGCTGTAAGGAGATGATGGCCCCACGACGTAAAGAGTACGCATTATGCCCCAAGCGTGGCGACGATGCGCCACGTTCGACGGAAAAGCATCGCCAATAAAAAAGGCCACCTCAGTGAGGTGGCCTTTTGATCGATCAAGCCGGGCTGAGTATCACTCGGCCTTGTTGATCGGTTTTTCCGGGTACCAGGCGTCCAGCAGTGGGCTGACTTCGATTTTGGTCAGTTCGCTGCGGCCTTTGAGCCAGGCTTCAACGGCAGCGCGCTGTTCTTCGGTAACCGAGCCACGCTTGACCGAGCACACCAGGCCATAATCGTCACCGCCTACATAGTCCAGGCCGTTGGCATCCATGGCGTCTGCCAGGAACGCATCGAGGAAAGCATCGATTGCCTGGTCATCCAGATCTTCCTTGAATTCCAGGTTCAGCTCGAAGCCCAATTCCTGAAACTCGTCGACACACAGCTTTTTGCGCAGACGACGGGAGCGGTTTGTGGCCATGAAACAATCCTCTTAGGTAATAACGCCGCGCAGTCTACCAGTTAACACGTCTGGCTGCCTGCCTGAGTGCATGTGCTTGCATTCAGGTCCCTGGCCAGTGCCCGTTCGACCCGGCACATGTGCCGGGCCAGTGCCTGGCGCAGTTGGCGTTGCTGTGCGGTGGTCAAATCGCTGGCCTGCAGCGCTTCGCAGGCCGCCATCAGGTAGGGCGCGTCCAGCATGCGTGCGGCACTCAGCACCTTGTGCGCCTGCTCGGCAATGGCGCTGTCGCCTTGCTGCGGATGCAGTGCCATCAGGCTTTCCAGGTCGGCCCGCAGGCTTTGCTGCAAGGCTTGCAGGAAGCGCTGGCGGTCGCCAGGGTCTGGCCCGACCACTGCAGCCAAGCCGTCCAGCTGGTACAGCTTGCGCCGGAGGGGGTGCTGGTGGCGCGGGCGCACGCCAGCCAGACGCTGGCTCAGGGTGCTCAGGCTGATGGGCTTGAGCAGGCAGTCGTCCATGCCGGCGCTCAGGCACTTGCGGCGAACTTCTGGCTGGGCGTTGGCGGTGTAGCCAAGGATGGTGCAGCGCGGGCGCTTGCCATGGCGTTCTTCGGTACGGATGGCGGTCGCCAGCTGGTAACCGTTCATGTGCGGCATATTGCAGTCGAGCACCAGCACGTCGAAGTTGCCCGCCCGCCAGGTGGCCAAGCCCTCGCGGCCATCACGGGCGCTGGCGTGTTGCAGGCCCAGGTAGCCAAGCTGTTGCGCCATCAATTGCAGGTTGGCCGGGTGGTCATCGATCACCAGCACGTTCAGCCGTGGGTCGGGCACGTCGAGGTTTTCTAGCTGCGGGGCCGGCAGTGCCTCGGCGTCAACCCGTTGCAGAGGCATTTTCAGGCGCACTTGGGTGCCGACATCCTCCAGGCTCTTGATGCTCAGGCTGCCACCCATCATTTCGCACAGGTTGCGGCAGATCGCCAGGCCCAGCCCGGTGCCTGCGCGGGCGCCCTGGCTATGGGGGTTGGCCTGGATGAACGGGTTGAACAGACGCTGCAGGTCGTCGGCGTGGATGCCGATGCCACTGTCACGCACCTCCAGCTCCAGGATTGCCGGTGTGCTGGTGCCGTCATCCAGCAGCCTGGCATGGATACGCACCTGGCCGTGTTCGGTGAATTTGATGGCATTGCTCACCAGGTTCGACAGCACCTGCTTGAAGCGCAGGGGATCGAGCAGCGCGTGGCAGCGTGCGGCGGGCGCGATCATCACTTCCAGTGCCAGGCCTTTCTGCCGCGCCTGGCCGTCGAAGATACGCCCCACCGATTCGATCAGGGCAGCCAGGTCGACCGCCTCAGGAGCCAGCGACAAGTGCCCGGACTCGATGCGCACGATATCGAGAATGTCGCCGATCAGGCCCAGCAGGTCCTTGGCCGAATGGTGCGCCAGCTCCAGCGCATTGCGGTCAACCCGACCCTGGTCAGCCCGCTTGACCGCCAGTTCGAGCATGCCGATGACCGCGTTCATCGGCGTGCGTATTTCGTGGCTGATGGTGGCCAGGAAGGTGCTTTTGGCACGGTTGGCATCGTCGGCCTGCTGCTTGGCCTGACGCAGCTCCGTGACCAGCTGGCGACGGTCGCTGATATCGATCCAGCCACCGATGATGCCCTGCACCTCACCCAGCGAGTCGCGATACGGCAAAATCCAGTGGTAGATGGTCATGTCCCGGCCCCTGATGCGTAATGGCCGGTCCATGATCAGTGGCGAACCCTCAGCCATGACTTTCAGGTAGTCGGCCTGGATCTGCCGGCTTTGCGCGGGGGCGGCGAACAGGCTGGCGTCCAGCCGCTTGCCGATAACCTGATCGGAGCGGGCTTGCACGGCTTCCAAATAGCTGTAGTTGCAACTTTGCAGGCGGCACTCGCGGTCCCGAACGTAAATCGGGTGAGGGGTGCCGTTGAGCAGGGCGCGCATGAACGCCAACTGGTCGTTCAGCGCCCGTTCCGCTTGCTGGCGCTGGCGAATTTGCAGGCGCAGGCGCGCGTTCCAGAGCAAGGCCAGCAGCAACAGTACCGCCGTGCCCAGCACTACTTGCAGCGCAAGCCGCCGGTAACCCTGGCTTTTACTGTCCTCATGCAGGCTGAACCCGCGCCAGCGGTTGTTGATTACCCCCAGTTCTTCCGGCGAGATGCTCTGCAGAGCCTTGTCGAGGATCGATACCAGCGCCGGTGACGGGGCACTGGTGACCATGGCGTAGTTGGCAGGTTCGCTGCCTATCGCGGTGCGGATGACCAGTTCGGGGTTGCTGGACAAGGCATGGTTGGCATCGATCAAGGTGGTGATGACTGCATCGACAGCGCCGCTGTTGAGCAGCGCCATGGAGTAGAACGCGCTCTCGCTCTTGACCCAGCCGATTTGCGGATAATGCCGCGACAGCATGGTATCCATGGCGCTGTAGCGGGTAATGGCGATGCGATGCCCTTGTAACTGTTCGAGTGAACTCGAGGCCAGGTTGTCCTTGCGGCTGACCAGTACGTAGGTGCTTTCCAGGTAGGACCGGCTGATTTGCAGGTCCTCCTCGCCCTCGCCTGTGATGGCCAGTGCGGCGATGACATCGGCGCGGCCATCCTTCAGGCGGGCAATCATGTCGGCGATGCCAGTGGCACGCTGTACTTCGAAGCGCAAACCGGTGCGCAGGCGAATGAGTTCCAGCAGATCGGCGGTGATGCCGCGAAAATGCCCCGAGCCGTCGAAATAGGATAACGGGGCCGCGGTGTCGTCGATGGCCACGCGCATTACCGGGTGATCCTGAAGCCACTGCTCCTCGCTTTCGCTCAGTCGCAGCTTGCGGTCGGTGAGCAGCAAGTCGCTGCCGGCGCTCCAGCGCTTGAAGATGCTGGCACGCAGGGTGGCGGGCTGGCTATCGAGGATGGTGTTCACCAACGCCCTCAGCAGGGTGTCCTGTTGGCGCAGGGCAAAGCCGAAACCAATGGCCTCGTGCTTGCCGAAGTTGGCCATGCGCAGCCGCGGCAGATGGCCACGGTTGAGCAGGTAGTGGGTAGAGATGGTGTCGCCGATGAACACGTCAGCCTGGCCGAATGCGACGGCATTGAGTGCCTGGCTGGAGGAACTGAAGGCTAACAGTTCGGCCTTCGGGTAGGCGCCGAGGACCTCCTCCTTGGGCAAATAGTGGTAAAGCATGCCCAAGCGCATACCGTCCAGGCCCGTGTCCAGCGGTCGGCTTTCGTCTTCGCGCGTCACCATCACCGGTTGGTCGATGGCATAGGGGTGCGACAGCGCCAGGCCGTCGCTGCTGGCCTCGTAGCCATTGGCGCTGCCCAGCAGGTCGATATCGCCGTGCCTGAGTGCCTCCACCGCGGCCTGGCGGCTGGAGAACCGCAGTACCCGCACTGGCAATCGCAAGGCTTTGCCGATCAGGCTGGCGTACTCGGCGGTGAGTCCCTGGTAGTCACGGCCGCCACTGGTGATGTCGAAGGGGGGGTAATCGGGTGCCGAGGTACCCAGCACCAGCTCGTGCCGGTCTTCCAGCCATTGTTGTTGCTCGGCCGTGAGCACAGGCTGGACCGGCCGGGCGGAGGAGCGCGCCAGCAACGCATAAGATGAGACTTCGGGTTGTGCTGCACGTGCCAGGCCGCTGAACAGCAGCAGGGCGAGCATGAGGCAGACGGCAGGGCGGGCCATGATCACCCTCAGACCAGTGCGTTGCGCTTGGCCATCTCGATCAGGTCGACCAGCGTATTGACCTGCAACTTGTGCATGAGGCGTTTTTTGTAGGTACTCACCGTCTTGCTGCTGAGGAACATGCCCTTGGCAATTTCCTTGTTGCTGCGGCCTTGGGCGAAAAGTTGCAGGACCATCAGTTCACGATCATTTACCTGGCGGAAAAGTTGCAGGTCGGTGTTGGTCACCTGGTTGTGCTTTATTGCCTGGCTAGGGAAGTAGTTATAACCCGCGAGGACGGCCTTGATTGCACTGAGCAGTTCACTCAGGTCTTCCTGCTTGCACACGTAACCGGCAGCGCCTGAATGCATGCAGCGCACGGCAAACAATGCCGGGGACTGTGCAGTGAGTACCAGAACCTTCATGGGCAGGGCCATGGCCTGGAAACGGGCGAGTACCTCCAGGCCGTCTAGCTTGGGGATGCTGATGTCGAGGATGACCAGGTCGGGGTTGCTCTCACGGATCATCTGCATAGCGTCCACACCGTTGTCCGACTCGCCGACAATCTTGTAGTTCTGGTTTTCCAGCAGCATACGGACGGCCAGGCGGATGACCGGGTGGTCGTCGACAATAAATATGGAATGCATGTTCAAATTCCCTGCGGTCGATGAGGGTGACAGCGCGCACCTTATCGCAGTTGGAAGTCGCCGGGCATGCGAGGAAGGGCTATAAGCCCCATATGGGAAATGGCTTACAAGATAAAACAAAACGGGCTACGAAATAGGCGCGTTCAACTCAATGTCAAAGTGTGTTTGGTCACTTTTCATTGCATTTTATTCGTGCTGTTTAATCACCCATCAACAAATGTAGGAAGTTTCCTGCAACGCGCGGTGCAGCGCCGGGCTGGGCCCAGGCTGCACCAACGCGGTCAGGTGGGGCTGGAGCGCCCGGTCATTTCACGGGCCATTTCACTGGCGTAGCTGTCGGTCATGCCGGCGATGAAGTCGATCATGCGCAGGAACGCGCTGTGCAGCGAGGCGTGCGGGTCTGGAGCATTGTTGCCGATCAGGTCCAGTACCCGCCGGCTCTTGAACGATGGGGTGCGCCCACCATGCTGTTCAAGCGCTGCACCGCAGAAGGTATTCAGCAAGATCTCCAGTGTGGTGTAGGCGCCGATCTCGTGCAGGGTCTTGCGCTTGTCCTGGAAGATCTTGTTGCGCGCCATGTCCTTGGCCTGCAGCACGCAGCGCTTGGCCGGGCCGTGCATGTGCTCGACCAGGTCGCCCGCCAGTTGACCGGCCAGCAAGGCCTTTTGCTGTTCGACGAAGGCTTGGGCGGCGGCATTGGTCAGGTGTTCGATGGCCTTGCCGCGCAGGATTGCCAGCTTGCGCCGACGGGAGTCGCGGGGGCCGAGCTGGCGGTAGGTTTCCGGCAGGTCGTCGCCGACAAGATCGAGCAGCAGCGCTTCGACTTCGGCGTATTCCAGCAGCTCCATCTCCAGGCCGTCTTCCAGGTCGATCAGCGCGTAGCAGATGTCATCGGCCGCCTCCATCAGGTACACCAGCGGGTGACGTGCCCAGCGTTGGTGTTCCAGTTGCGGCAGGCCGAGCTTGCGGGCGATTTGTTCAAGCAGGGGCAGTTCGCTCTGGTAGCTGCCGAATTTGTGTTTCTTGTAGCCCAAGGCATCGGCGTGACGGGCGCTCCAGGGGTACTTGAGGTAGGTGCCGAGGGTGGCGTAGGTCAGCCGGGTACCACCGTCGAACTGGTGATACTCCAGTTGGGTGAGGACGCGAAAGCCCTGGGCGTTACCTTCGAAGTTGAGGAAGTCGGCTCGCTCGTCGTCGCTCATGTCATCGAGCCAGCCACGTCCGGCTGCCTGCTGGAACCAGTGGCGGATCGCATCTTCGCCGGAGTGGCCGAACGGCGGGTTGCCGATGTCGTGGGCCAGGCAGGCTGACTGCACGATCATCCCCAGGTCACTGGGCGCACACCAGTCCGGCAGGCTGTCGCGCAGGGTTTCGCCGACGCGCATGCCCAGCGAACGCCCGACGCAGCTGACTTCCAGCGAATGGGTCAGGCGCGTGTGGATGTGGTCGTTGCTGGTAACCGGGTGCACTTGGGTCTTGCGCCCGAGGCGGCGGAAGGCACCGGAGAAGATGATGCGGTCGTGGTCTTTGTGGAAGGGGCTGCGCCCGAGTTCATCGGCGCTGTACAGCGCTTTGCCCAGGCGCTCGCGGGTAAGCAGGGTATGCCAGTCCAAGGCGCAGTCTCCTGTGGTTCGAGAGCAGCAGCATATCCTGTAGCAGCAGCCTTGTGCGGCGCAGCAGCCCGTTTATCGATACCAAGGTATCGTCGCGACAGGCGCCTTCGCGGCGCAGGGCTGCTTCTACCGGAAGCGCGCAGTGCTTAGGGGCGGCGGTTGCCTTGCAGATACAGGCGCACCAACGGCAGCAGGCTGCTGCCAAGGCGTACCAGGCGCGCCAGATTGCCACTGCGCACCCCCTTGCCAGTGAGGAAACCCAGCGCCACCACTGCGCCGATCCCCCACAGGGGAGCATGCTTGATCCCTAGCCCATCCTGCAGCGAGTTGCCCATGCCACGCACACGGCGCAGCGGCTCCAGCATCTGTCCGGATTCGTGGCGGATTTCCTGGCGGTGCATCTCCATGCGCAAGCGCAGCAACGCCTTGCGCAGTTCGCGCGGGTTACGCGTGTTCGGCAGTTCTGGCAGGCTCATGGCAACAGGCGCTCCCGGTCCTTGGCAAGTTCTTCGAGGGTGGCGCCGAACGGCGACGATTCGTCGAACACCGCCGCCTTCAGGCGCAACCCGCAATACAGTGCGGCAATGCCATAAAACACGCACAGGCCGATGATGCCGGCGAGGCGATAGCTGTCCCACAGCAGTACCAGCAACAACCCGGACAGTGCGGTCAGCAGCAGCAGGGCGAACACCAGTGCCAGGCCTGCGAACAGCAACAGGCTCAGCGTACGGCCTTTCTGCTCCTGCAACTCGATGCCGAACAGTTCGATGTGGCTGTGCAGCAGCCCCAGCGCGGCAGCGCCCAGGCGCCTGCCCGAGGCGCTGGCGCCGTTGGCTTCATTCTCCATGGGAACCCCTTTAGCGCCGGTTGGCCAGCAGGCCGATCAACAGGCCGACGCCAGCGGCGATGCCAATGGCCTGCCATGGGTTTTCCTGGACGTACTGTTCGGCATTGCCCAGCGCCGCCTGGCCACGATCGCGCAGTGAGTCCTGGGTCAGTTGCAGGCTTTCGCGGGCCTGGGCCAGGCGCTCGTGAATCTGCCCGCGCAGTTCGTCGGCCTGGTCGCCGGCCAGGTTGGCGGTGTCGGCCAGTAGCTTCTCGGTGTCTCGCACCAAGGCTTGAAAGTCAGCCATCAATATCTCTTGCGCAGTCTTTGCCGATTTGCTGGCCATGGGCCTCTCCCTGTCAATGAGTGTTGGTGTTTCGAGTAACGGCATGCATGGAAGGTTCAAGTGGCGGCGCTGGTATGGGCCTTGCTAAGTCTTTGCCACGTTGCGGGGCGCCGGCGGCAGGTTTTGCGCCGATACAGGGCGCCAGCGCTGCGAATACCGATAAACCTTAACCCAATCCACGACAAACCCAAGAAAAAACCACGCAGGCCTCGCCCGGCTTATCGCAACAGGGCAGGGGGTTGGCACCGATTCGGTGCAGGGATGCAGGTTCTTGAACTGTCCTGGTGCCATTTTCAGCAGGTCTGCCTATTTCATGGAAAACATGCACAGCGCGATGGACTCCCTGGTCCACGGCTCCAATACCTTGTTCATTCTCATGGGCGCCATTCTGGTGCTGGCCATGCATGCCGGCTTCGCCTTTCTCGAAGTGGGCACGGTCCGCCACAAGAACCAGGTCAACGCCTTGTCGAAGATCCTCAGCGATTTTGCCATCTCGGCGCTGGTGTACTTCTTTATAGGCTACTGGATCGCCTACGGGGTCAACTTCTTCCAGCCGGCGGCGACGTTGGCTGCCGATCATGGTTATGCACTGGTCAAGTGCTTCTTCCTGCTGACCTTTGCCGCAGCGATCCCGGCGATCATCTCCGGTGGCATTGCCGAGCGCGCGCGGTTCGTGCCGCAACTGTGTGCCACGGCGTTGATCGTGGCGTTCATCTACCCGTTCTTCGAGGGCGTGGTGTGGAACGGCAACCTGGGCGTGCAGGCCTGGCTGCAGGCGCGCTTTGGCGCGCCGTTCCATGACTTTGCCGGGTCCGTGGTGGTGCATGCCATGGGCGGCTGGCTGGCGCTGGCAGCGGTGCTACTGCTCGGCGCGCGCCGCGGGCGCTACCGCGACGGCCGGCTGGTGGCGTTTGCGCCGTCCAGCATCCCCTTCCTGGCCCTGGGCTCCTGGATCCTGATCATCGGCTGGTTCGGCTTCAACGTCATGAGCGCCCAGACCTTGCAGGGCGTCAGCGGCCTGGTGGCGATCAACTCGCTGCTGGCCATGGTTGGCGGCACCTTGTCGGCCCTGCTGGCCGGGCGCAATGACCCAGGCTTCCTGCACAACGGGCCGCTGGCCGGGCTGGTGGCGATCTGCGCCGGCTCCGACCTGATGCACCCGATTGGGGCGCTGGCCACGGGCCTGGTGGCGGGCGCCCTGTTCGTCTGGACGTTCACCGCGGCGCAGAACCGCTGGAAGATCGACGACGTGCTGGGTGTGTGGCCATTGCATGGGCTGTGCGGCATATGGGGTGGAATTGCCTGCGGTATCTTCGGCCAGGTCGCACTCGGCGGCATGGGCGGTGTCAGCCTGGCCAGCCAGTTGCTGGGCAGCCTGATGGGCGTGGTGGTGGCACTGGCCGGCGGCTTTGCCGTGTATGGCAGCATCCGCGCGCTGCATGGCCTGCGCTTGAGTCATGAACAGGAATTTCAGGGCGCGGACCTGTCATTGCACCGTATCGGCGCCACCAGCCAGGATTGATCCAGGCCAGGTGCACGACGGCGGAGGTCGACCTAGAATAGGCTTCTCTGCATGCAAAACCGGACTTGCCCCATGCTGCCTGAATGCCAACTGTTCGGCACCCTCGGCTGCCACCTGTGCGAAGTGGCCGAGGCCGTGCTGATGCCTTTCGTCGATCATGGCCTGTTGGTAGAACTGGTCGATGTCGCCGAAGCCGACCACTTGTTCGACCGCTACGGCCTGATCATTCCAGTGTTGCGTCGCTGCGACACCGGTGCCGAACTGCATTGGCCGTTCGATGCCGAACAGGTGGTGACGTTCCTGGGGCAATGACAGTGGCAGGGGAGATGCAACCCTGCTCCATGGCGGTTGATGCGAGCTGATGATCAGGTGCCGGCGCACAGTTGCCGGTGTCCTTAGCCATCATCGGAACAGTCTGCCATGTTGATCACTCCACATTTCACGCTCGATGAAATGACCGTTTCCCAGCTTGCCGCCAGGGACGGGTTCGATAACACCCCCCCGCCTGAAGCCAGGGCCAACCTGCAACTGCTGTGTTGTGCGCTGGAGCAGGTACGCGCATTGTTCGACGCGCCCATCATCGTCAGCAGCGGATACCGCAGCGATAAGGTCAACCGGCTGATCGGCGGTGCTTCGAACAGCCAGCATGTACATGGGCTGGCGGCGGACTTCACGGTGATCGAGGTCAGCCCGCGGGAAACCGTGCGGCGCATCAGCGAAAGCAGCGTGCCGTTCGATCAACTCATTCTCGAATTCGACAAGTGGGTGCACCTTTCCGTGGCGCGCGGCACGCCGCGGCGGCAGGTGCTGACCGTTCGCAAGGGCAGCGGCTACCTGGCGGGGCTGCAATGAAGCGCATTGACGGCAACAAGGGGATGTTCGTATGCTGTATATAAATACAGTATCGAGGTAAAGCCATGCTCAACGTCGAGCAACTTAAGTACAGCGTCAACCGCATGCCCGCAGAACGGGTGGCCGACGCCGTTCTGGAACTGCGCCTCGAAGGCCTGGTAACCGATGACCGCACACCGTTCGGCAAGGTCCACTTCAATACCTGCTTCGCCGAGATTGAAGCCCTGTTCCAGCGGGCTGGTTATCACCGTGGGCTGGATGTGGTCGGTTACCAGGGGTTGCTCTACGCCTTGTACGACCCCGGCCGCTGGGAGCCGGTGCAGGTGCTGCGCTGGCTGAAGGAGCGCAGCGAGGCGCTGGCTCAGGCTGGTTGAGGCCGCGCGCTTGGGCGATAATGCGCGGCCGTGAACGTTTCGAGCCTTGCCATGACCACGCCTTTCGACCCCGCCCGCCAGCAAGCCAGCACGGTGTGCCTGCCACCCGGTAACTGGGCGACGGTGCTCGATTGCCTGTGTGATCATTTCAAGGCCATCGACCGCGCCCAATGGCTTGACCGCTTTGCCCGTGGCCGGGTGCTGGATGCAGAGGGGCGGGCGATTGTGGCCGAGTTGCCCTACAAGCGGGGCATGCGCTTGCACTACTTCCGAGAGGTCCCGAACGAGCGGCCGATCCCGGTGCAGGAGGTGGTTCTGCATGTGGACGAGCACCTGGTGGTAGCCGACAAGCCGCATTTCCTGCCGGTGACGCCGACAGGTGAATATGTCGAGCAGACCTTGCTGCGTCGCCTGATCCGCAGGCTGGATAACCCGCACCTGGTGCCGTTGCATCGCATTGACCGGCATACCGCCGGGCTTGTGCTGTTCTCCGCCAACCCACTCACGCGCAGCGCTTATCAGCGGCTGTTCCCCGAGCGACGCATCGACAAGCGCTACCAGGCCATCGCTGCAGCCATGCCGCAGCATGCGTTTCCGCTGGTGCACAGAAGCCGCCTGGTACATGGCGAGCCGTTTTTCCGCATGCATGAGGTTGAGGGCGAGGCCAACAGTGAAACCCAGGCCGAGGTGCTGGAAAAGAACGGTGAGTTGTGGCGGTATGGGTTGTCGCCGGTGACCGGCAAGACCCATCAGTTGCGCGTGCACATGGCGGCGTTGGGGGCAGGGATCAGCAATGACCCGTTTTACCCGCAGTTGCTCCAGGAAGAGGATGACTACCAGCGGCCGTTGAAACTGCTGGCGCAAAGTCTGCGGTTCACCGATCCGTTGAATGGCGAAGAGCGCTATTTCGAGAGCCGTCTGAGCCTCGACTGGTAACCCGGGCAGGGTGGCTTGCGCGGTCGCTGCAGAAGCGGCCGCGCAACCCTGTGGTCAGCGGTTGAACCGCTCCACCAGTGAATACTGAGTGCCTGCCGTGCTGGTCAGCTCTTCGCTCAGCAGTGCCGAATGCTGCGCCTGTTCGGCGGTCTGGTCGGCCAGTTCGGCGATGGTGCTGATGTTGCGGCTGATCTCGTCAGCCACTGCGGTCTGTTCTTCGGTCGCGGCGGCAATCTGGGTGGCCATGTCGGTGATGTTGGCTACCGCTTCGCTGATCCCTACCAGTGCCTCGTCAGCCTGCATCACCCGCTCGACACCTTCCTGCGCCTGACGGTGGCCGGTTTCCATGGTCAGTACGGCATTGCTGGCGGTTTGCTGAAGCTTGGCGATCAGGCCGTGGATCTGCCCGGTGGATTCGGCCGTACGCTGGGCCAACTGGCGTACTTCATCGGCCACCACGGCAAAGCCACGGCCCATTTCCCCAGCACGCGCCGCTTCGATGGCCGCGTTCAGTGCCAGCAGGTTGGTCTGGTCGGCGATGCCCTTGATCACGTCGACCACACCACCAATTTCGTCGCTGTCCTTGGCCAGTTGCGTGACCGTCTGGCCGGTTTCGCCTACTGCTGCCGACAGGCGCTCGATGGCCTCGCGGGTTTCCCCGGCAATCTGCCGGCCCTGGCTGGTCAAGCGGTTTGCTTCCTGGGTGGCGTCGGCAGTGCGCTGCACGTGGTTGGCGACTTCCTGGGTGGTGGCGGCCATCTGGTTGACGGCGGCTGCGACCTGCTCGGTCTCCACGCGCTGGCGCTCCAGCCCGGAGGAGCTCTTGTGTGCCAGTGCATCGGACTGGCGCGCTTGGTCGCTGAGGTGTTCGGCGCTGTCCTGCAGGCGGGTCAGGCAGGTCTTCATGCGTGCGTCCTGGCTAAGCATGGCCATTTCCAGGCGCGCCTGCACGCCACGGCTGTCGGTGTACATCTGCGCGATCAGCGGGTCGGAGGTGGTTTGTTCGGCCAGGCGCAACAGGCGCTTGAGGCCGCGCTGCTGCCAGCCCAGGCCGAGCAGCCCCAGCGGTACCGAAAGCCCGGCAGCCAAGACAAAGCCCCAGGAATGGCCCAGCCAGTTGCCAATCAGGAAGCCTACCTGGCTGATGAGGATGAACGGCAGCCAGTCCTGCAGCACCGGCAGCCACTTGTCACGGCGCGGCACAGGCGGCTTGTTCTGGTTGATGCGCTGGTACAGGGCTTCGGCGCGGCGGATCTGTTCGGCGGTCGGCTTGACCCGCACCGACTCGAAGCCGACCACTTGGTTGTTATCGAAGATTGGCGTGACGTAGGCGTTGACCCAATAATGGTCGCCGGACTTGCAGCGGTTCTTGACGATCCCCATCCACGGCTGGCCCTGCTTGAGGGTCTGCCACATGTGGGCGAACACCGCAGGCGGGACGTCGGGGTGGCGTACCAGGTTGTGGGCCGCGCCGATCAGTTCCTCGCGGGTGAAGCCACTGATATCGACGAAGTCATCGTTGCAGTAGGTGATCACGCCCTTGGCGTTGGTGGTGGAGATCAACCGCTGCTGAGCAGGGAAAGTCCGTTCTCGCTGGGTAATCGGCTGGTTGTTACGCATGGGGTGATAGTCCGCAGGGCTTTCGACAGGTATCGGCAAGCCACTGGTTTTATTGAATGAATATTTAACGTGGCTGCGTTTGGTTCGGCGCTGGAGCTCTGGCGCCTGTGAAATCGAGCGCCGCCCGCGCGGCGCTCGGTCTCGAGAGCGCCGCAAATCTCCAGCCGTACCTCCCAGCCTCAGCCGGCGATCATCTGTCGCAGCACGTAATGCAGAATCCCCCCTGCCTTGAAGTACGCCACCTCATTCAAGGTATCAATCCGGCACAGCACCTCGATCTGTTCCTGTTGGCCATCCTCGCGGGTGATGCGTAACGTCAGGCTCATCCCTGGGCGCACCTGCGCACCGTCCAGGCCCAGCACATCGATTTGCTCCTTGCCGGTCAGCCCCAGTTGCTTGCGGTCGTGCCCGGCGGTGAACTGCAGCGGCAATACGCCCATGCCCACCAGGTTGGAGCGGTGAATACGCTCGAAGCTTTCCGCCAGCACCGCCTTGACCCCCAGCAGGTTGGTGCCTTTGGCTGCCCAGTCGCGGCTGGAGCCGGTGCCATATTCCTGCCCGGCGATCACAACCAGCGGGGTACCTTCCTGCTGGTAACGCATGGCCGCGTCATAGATCGACAGTTTTTCCCCTGTGGGCACGTGCAAGGTGTTGCCGCCTTCCTCGCCTGCCAGCATTTCGTTGCGGATACGGATGTTGGCAAAGGTGCCGCGCATCATCACTTCATGGTTGCCGCGCCGCGACCCATAGGAGTTGAAGTCGCGTGGTTCTACACCCTGTTCGCGCAAGTAGCGCCCCGCCGGGCTGTCGGCCTTGATGTTGCCGGCCGGGGAGATGTGGTCGGTGGTCACCGAGTCGCCCAAGAGCGCCAGCACGCGCGCGCCGTGGATGTCGGCGATGGCGGGTGGCGGCCCACCAATGCCTTCGAAGAACGGTGGGTGCTGGATGTAGGTGGAATCAGCCTGCCACACGTAGGTGGCGGCCTGTGGCACTTCGATAGCCTGCCACTGCGCATCCCCGGCGAACACTTCGGCGTATTCCTTGTGGAACATTGCCGTGTCGACCTTGGCCACGGCCGCAGCAATTTCCTGCTGGCTTGGCCAGATATCGCGCAGGTACACCGCTTTGCCGTCCTTGCCGGTACCCAACGGGTCGCGGGTCAGGTCCACGCGCACGCTACCGGCCAGCGCGTAAGCCACTACCAGCGGTGGCGAGGCCAGCCAGTTGGTCTTCACCAGCGGGTGCACGCGGCCTTCGAAGTTGCGGTTGCCGGACAGCACCGAGGCCACGGTGAGGTCGGCGCTGCCGATGGCCTTCTCGATGGCCTCGTCCAGTGGCCCGGAATTGCCGATGCACGTGGTGCAACCATAGCCGACCAGGTCAAAACCCAGTTGATCAAGGTAGGGGGTGAGCCCGGCGGCATTGAAGTACTCGGTAACCACCTTGGAACCCGGCGCCAGCGAGCTCTTGACCCAGGGTTTGCGTTGCAGGCCCTTCTCCAGGGCTTTTTTCGCCACCAGGCCGGCAGCCATCATCACACTGGGGTTGGAGGTGTTGGTGCACGAGGTGATCGCGGCGATCACCACGGCGCCATCGCGCAGGGTGTGGGTCTGGCCTTGATGGCTGTAGTCGATCTCGCCGGCCTGGTCGGCGTTGCCGACTGCCACACCGCCACCCCCTTCGCTTTCCAGGCGACCCACCTCCTTGGCCAGCGGTTTGGGTTGCAGTTCGATGAAGTGGTCGAAGGCCTGGCTGACCTGGCCCAGTGCCACACGGTCCTGAGGCCGCTTGGGCCCGGCCAGGCTCGCTTCGACCTCGTGCATGTCCAGCGCCAGCGTGTCGCTGAACAGCGGCTCCTGGCCGGGCAGGCGCCACATGCCCTGGGCCTTGCAGTACTGCTCGACCAGTTGCACGGTCGTTTCGGGGCGGCCCGAGAGGCGCAGGTAGTCGAGGGTGACATCATCGACCGGAAAGAAACCGCAGGTAGCGCCGTATTCCGGTGCCATGTTGGCGATGGTCGCGCGGTCGGCGAGCGGCAGTTCGGCCAGGCCGTCGCCGTAGAACTCGACGAACTTGCCCACCACACCCTTTTTGCGCAGCATCTGCGTTACCGTCAGCACCAGGTCGGTGGCGGTGATGCCTTCACGCAGCTTGCCGGTCAGCTTGAAGCCGATCACTTCGGGGATCAGCATCGACACTGGCTGGCCGAGCATGGCCGCTTCTGCCTCGATGCCGCCAACCCCCCAGCCGAGCACGCCAAGGCCGTTGATCATGGTGGTGTGCGAGTCGGTGCCCACCAGGGTATCGGGGAAGGCGTAGGTGCAGCCGTCGGCCTCTCGGGTCCAGACGGTGCGGCCGAGGTATTCCAGGTTGACCTGGTGGCAGATACCGGTACCCGGTGGTACTACGCGGAAATTGTCGAAGGCGCTCTGGCCCCAGCGCAGGAACGCGTAGCGCTCGCCGTTGCGCTGCATTTCGATGTCGACGTTTTCGCCGAAGGCCTGCGGCGTGCCGTAGTGGTCGACCATCACCGAGTGGTCGATCACCAGGTCAACGGGCGACAACGGGTTGATACGTTGTGGGTCGCCACCGGCCTTGGCCATGGCGGCACGCATGGCTGCCAGGTCGACCACCGCCGGTACGCCGGTGAAGTCCTGCATCAGCACCCGAGCCGGGCGGTACTGGATTTCGCGGTCTGAGCGGCGCTCTTTCAGCCACTGGGCGAGGGCACCCAGGTCATCGCGGGTTACAGTCTGGCCGTCTTCCCAGCGCAGCAGGTTTTCCAGCAGCACCTTCAGCGACATGGGCAGGTGTTGCAGGTCACCCAGCTGGCGGGCGGCTTCGGTGAGGCTGAAGTAATGGTAGGTCTTGTCGCCGACCTTGAGCGGCTTGAGGGTGTTCAGGCTATCGAGCGAGGGCATTGCCAACTCCTTCTGCGCCGGTGCCCGGCAACTCGTATGGTTTGCCAGTGGCACCGTTTAGTTTCGGTCCGCACGGCACGGACCTAGGCTGAATGGTCAGGTTAGACCGGTTTAGGCCACCTGACCCTTTTCTGGACCGGCGGGGCGTGTCGCTGGTTCCGAACTTCCTTTATCATCGCCGCCCTGCCGGCGCCTGTTGCGCGCCAGCCGTAGTGGAGTGAGAGATGAATACCCTGTTCATGCATTGCCGGCCCGGTTTCGAGGGTGAGGTTTGCGCTGAAATCAGCGAACACGCCGCCCGCCTGGGTGTTGCTGGCTATGCCAAAGGCAAGCCGCAAAGTGCCAGTGCCGAGTTTGTCTGCAGCGAGGAGGTCGGTGCCGAGCGCTTGATGGGGGAGCTGCGTTTCAACCAGCTGATTTTCCCGCGGCAGTGGGCCCGTGGTGGATTTGTCGAGCTGCCGGAAACCGACCGTATCAGTGTCCTGCTGGCACACCTGGCCGACTTGCCGGTGTTCGGCAGCCTGTGGCTGGAGGTGCTGGACAGCAACGAGGGCAAGGAGTTGTCCACCTTCTGCCGCAAGTTCGAAGTGCCGCTGCGCAAGGCCCTGGAAAAGGCCGGCCGCCTGGTTGACGACACCAGCCGCCCCCGCCTGCTGCTCACCTTCATCAGCGGCCGGCGGGTATTTGCCGGTATTGCCCCTGTCAACAACAGCGCGCTGTGGCCGATGGGCATCCCGCGGCTGAAATTCCCTCGAGAAGCACCCAGCCGTTCGACCCTCAAGCTGGAAGAGGCCTGGCACCAGTTCATTCCGCGTGAACAGTGGGATCAGCGGCTGGGGGATGACATGACTGGCGTCGACCTCGGGGCTTCGCCGGGTGGCTGGACCTACCAGCTGGTGCGGCGCGGCATGCTGGTGACGGCCATCGACAACGGGCCGATGGCCGAGAGCCTGATGGATACCGGGCTGGTGCAGCACCTGATGGCCGATGGCTTTACATGGCAGCCGAAGCAGCCGGTGGACTGGATGGTGTGCGATATCGTTGAAAAGCCGGCGCGTACCACCTCGCTGATTGAAACCTGGCTGGGTGAGGGGCTGTGCCGCGAGGCGGTGGTCAACCTGAAGTTGCCGATGAAGCAGCGTTATGCCGAGGTGCGGCGGTTGCTCGATCGTATGGAGGCGACGTTCAAGGCGCGCAAGATTCGGGTTTCGATTGCTTGCAAGCAGCTGTATCACGACCGTGAAGAAGTGACGTGCCACCTACGGCGGCTCGATTTGAAGGCACGTTGAGCGTTTCGGGTACGGGTAGATGGCTTGCATGTGTGGTTTGGATTGAGAACCAGCGCCGCCCGCGCGGCGCTCGGTCTCAACGTTCACACACAACTGAGCGCATGCCTCTGACCCCCCTTGGACCGCGTGGCGCTATGCGCGACAATAGCGATCATTTTCGGAGCTCCCCATGACCGATTTCACCCCCGACGCCATCCTCGATGCCACCGGCCTGAACTGCCCGGAACCCGTCATGATGCTGCACCAGCACGTACGCAATCTGGCCGCCGGCGGCCTGCTCAAGGTCATCGCCACCGACCCGTCGACCCGTCGCGATATCCCCAAATTCTGCAACTTCCTCGGTCACGAACTGCTGCAACAGCAAGAGGACGCCGGCACCTTCCTTTACTGGATCCGCAAGAAAGCCGACTGAAGCGCTCTGGAACACGCCCGACGTTGCGCCTACACTGCGTTCCCCAGACAGGAGAGCGCCATGCTGATAGTTGCCGACGAGAACATCCCGCTGCTCGATGCCTTCTTCCAGGGTTTCGGTGAAATACGCCGCTACCCCGGCCGAAGTCTCGATGCCGACAGCGTCAAGGACGCCGATATCCTGCTGGTGCGCTCGGTAACCAAGGTCGACCGGCAATTGCTCGAAGGTAGCCGCGTACGCTTCGTCGGCACTTGCACCATCGGTACCGATCACCTCGACCTGGACTACTTTGCCGAAGCCGGCATCCGCTGGAGCAGCGCACCAGGCTGCAACGCCCGTGGCGTGGTCGACTATGTGCTGGGCAGTCTGCTGACCCTGGCCGAGCTGGACGGCGTGGCGCTGCCCCAGCGTGTTTACGGTGTGGTCGGGGCAGGTGAGGTAGGGGGCCGCCTGGTGCGGGTGCTGCACGGCCTGGGCTGGAAAGTGCTGGTGTGCGACCCGCTGCGTCAGGCCGCCGAGGGCGGTGACTATGTCAGCCTCGAAACCATCCTCCAGCAGTGCGATGTGATCAGTCTGCATACCCCATTGCAACGTGGCGGCGAGCACCCGACCTGGCACCTGCTGGGCCAGGCGCAACTGAAGCAGTTGCGCCCGGGTGCCTGGCTGGTCAATGCCAGCCGTGGCCCGGTGGTGGACAACGCCGCCCTGCGCGAGCTGCTGCTGGACCGTGAAGACGTACATGCGGTGCTGGATGTGTGGGAAGGCGAGCCGCAAGTCGACCTGCAACTGGCCGACCTGTGCACACTGGCTTCGCCGCACATCGCCGGCTATAGCCTCGATGGCCGCCAGCGCGGTACGGCGCAGATCTACCAGGCGCTGTGCCGCTTCCTGGAGGTGGACGAGCAGGTACAACTGGCCGACCTTCTCCCGCGACCGCCGCTGGCGCAAATTGAGCTGGATGCTGCTGCCGACCCGGCCTGGGCCTTGGCTACGCTATGCCGCGCCGTCTACGACCCGCGTCGCGATGATGCCGACTTCCGCCGCAGCCTGAGCGATGACCCGCAGCAACAGCGCGCGGCGTTCGACCAGTTGCGCAAGCAATACCCGCCGCGGCGCGAGATCGAGGGCTTGGCAGTGCGCCTGCGTGGCGAGTCGCCGCAGCTGGCGCAACTGGTCAGTGCCCTGGGTGGGGTAGTGGTCTGATAGCACCGTATCCAGGCAAATAAAAACCCGGCGCAAGCGCCGGGTTACAAGGAATTCGCCGATCAACCTTTGCGTACACGCTCGGCCCGGCTTTGTTCCAGGGCTTTGCACGCCTGCTGGATCATCTGCTCAGTGATCGGTACCTCGCGCCCCTGGGCGTCGATGATCGAACCGCACACCTGTGGTTGCGGGGTCGGCCGGGGCTGCTGGTTGTCGCTGCTATGCTGCAAGCTCATGCATGGTCTCCTCATCAGGTGGAAGCTCAGGGTAGCCTTGCACCGTGACTGGCCTGTGACGATGCCCGTATCACGGCAGTACCAGTCCAACAGAAACGCGGTGAAAGCTCCAGAGCCTGGTTAGATCAATAGGCTATAGCAGCCAGCGAGCGTTCCCCGGGCGCTGATGAGTGGTAGTCTGCGGCTTCTCCACCACTGTGGTCGTCGTCATGCCCGAATCGGTTTCCCCGCGTCAACGCCGCGCCTTGCGCCTGGCCTGGCAGTTCGTTCGCCCATACCGCAGGCAGGTGCTGCTGGCCTTGCTGGCGCTGGTGGTGACTGCTGCCATCACCCTGTCGATGGGCCAGGGCATCCGCCTGTTGGTAGACCAAGGCTTCATGACCCGCTCCGCACACCAGCTCAACCAGACTATCGGGCTGTTCCTGCTGCTGGTGCTGGCCCTGGCGGTGGGCACCTTCAGCCGCTTCTACCTGGTGTCGTGGATTGGCGAGCGCTGCGTGGCGGACATCCGGCGTGCCGTGTTCGACCACCTGATCGGCCTGCATCCGGGCTTTTTCGAAGACAACCGCAGCTCGGAGATCCAGTCGCGGCTGACGGCAGACACCACCCTGCTGCAATCGGTCATTGGTTCGTCGCTGTCGATGTTCTTGCGCAATGCGTTGATGGTCATCGGCGGTGTGGTGCTGCTGTTCATCACCAATCCCAAGCTCACCAGCATTGTGGTCGTGGCATTGCCACTGGTGCTGGCGCCGATTTTGCTGTTCGGGCGCCGGGTCCGCAGCCTGTCGCGGCAGAGCCAGGACCGGGTTGCCGATGTGGGCAGCTATGTGGCTGAGACCCTTGGGCAGATCAAGACCGTGCAGGCCTACAACCACCAGGCGCACGACCGCCAACTGTTTGCCGGTACGGTCGAAGCGGCATTTGATGTGGCGCGCAAGCGGATCGCCCAGCGTGCCTGGCTGATCACCCTGGTGATCGTGTTGGTGCTGGGCGCCGTGGGGGTGATGCTGTGGGTCGGTGGCATGGATGTGATCGCTGGGCGGATTTCCGCAGGCGAGCTGGCGGCATTCGTGTTTTACAGCCTGATTGTCGGCAGCGCCTTCGGCACCCTCAGCGAGGTGATCGGCGAGCTGCAGCGTGCCGCGGGCGCCGCCGAGCGCATTGCCGAACTGCTGGCGGCGCGCAGTGCCATCTTGCCTCCCGCCGCTGCACAGGTGCTGCCCCAGCAGCGGGCCCGCGGGCGTATCGAACTTGAGGAGGTGGTGTTCGCCTATCCGTCACGGCCCACGGTGGCGGCGGTCGACGGTCTGAGCCTGGCCATCGAACCCGGGCAGACCGTTGCCTTGGTAGGCCCTTCTGGGGCCGGCAAGTCGACCTTCTTCGACCTGTTGCTGCGCTTTTACGACCCTCAGCAAGGGCGCATCCTGCTCGATGGCCAGCCGCTGACCGAACTGCACCCGGACCAGCTGCGCCAACAGTTCGCCCTCGTTGCCCAGAACCCCGCGCTGTTTCGTGGCACCGTCGAGGCCAACATCCGCTATGGCCGGCCCGCCGCGACATTGGCCGAAGTCGAAGCTGCGGCCCGCGGTGCCCATGCCGACGAATTCATCCGGCAATTACCGCAGGGCTACCAGACACCGCTGGGGGAGGGCGGCATAGGCCTGTCCGGTGGCCAGCGTCAGCGCCTTGCGATTGCCCGGGCCTTGCTGGTCGATGCGCCGATCCTGTTGCTGGACGAAGCCACCAGCGCACTCGACGCGCAAAGCGAATACCTGATCCAGCAAGCATTACCCAGCCTGATGGCCGGGCGTACCACGCTGGTCATCGCCCATCGCCTGGCCACCGTACAGCATGCCGAACGCATCGCGGTCATCGACCAGGGCCGGCTGGTGGCAGTGGGTACCCACCGTCAGTTGATCGAAGACAGCCCGCTGTATGCACGGCTGGCGGCTTTGCAGTTCACCAGTGGCTAGGATGTCGTGGCTTTGTAATATTTCTGTAGCAATTGCTTGAGAGTATCTGCCCCAACTGTTGCGTAAGTGCTCGACCTGGCTGCCATTGCTTGATGGCAGCTTTTTTTTGGCCTGCCAGTCATGGGGGCCGCCCAGCGGCCTCAGCCTTCCCCTCTGGTTCCGAGACCCTCGATGTTGCGTAAATCCCTCAGAGTGCAAATTCTCTCGCTGCTCGGTGGCAGCCTGGTGGCGATGCTGCTGATCGCCCTGGTGTGTTTCCAGTTCCTGTCGTCCAGCGTGCGCGGTTATGCCGAGCTGGTCGACGGGCCTCTGCGGGCTTCGCAATTGATCGACGAAGCCAACCTGCAGTTCAAGATCCAGGTCCAGGAATGGAAGAACGTGCTGCTGCGCGGGCGCCAGCCGGCCGAGCTGGACAAGTACTGGCAGCAGTTCCAGGCGCGTGAGCAACAGGTGCAACAGCTGCTGGGGCAGTTGATCGACAGCAGCGACGCCAGCCTCAAGGCGCCGCTGCAGCAATTGCGTGACAGCCACCAGCAGTTGGGCCGTGCCTATGAGCAGGGCCGCCAGGCGTTTATCGCTGCGGGGGGCGACCCGGTAGCCGGCGACCAGGCAGTGAAGGGGGTGGACCGCGCCGCCAGTGAGCAGATGAGCGAACTGGTCGAGCAATTGCGTGGCGATGCCCGCCAGCGTGCAGCCAGCATCAGTGCCAGTGCCGAGCGCACGGTCTGGCTGGGCGTGCTGGTGATGCTGGCGTCGGCGCTACTGGTGGGACTGCTCAGCCTGTGGCTGCTCAACCGTAACCTGATCGAGCCGATTCGCCAGTTGATCGAGTACGTTGCGCAGCTCAGCCAGGGCCGTTTTGCCGCGCGGGTCGACAGCCGTCGCGAGGACGAGCTGGGGCGCCTGGCGCGGGCAGCCAATACCTTGCGTGACTTCCTGGCCGACACCGTTGGCCGGCTGCAGGACAACGCCCAGGAACTGGAAGGCGCCAGTGGGCAGTTGCGCAGCATTGCCGGTGACATGGCCCGTGGCACCCACGACCAGTTCCAGCGTACCGACCAGGTGGCCACGGCCATGCACGAAATGTCCGCCACCGCCCAGGAAGTCGCCCGTCACGCCGCCGAAGCTGCGCGCGCGGCGGACGACGCCGACCACAGCGCCCAGGCTGGCGAGCAGGTGATGCAGCAAACCATCGACATCATTGGCCTGGTCAACCGCGAGATTGCCGGCACGGCGGCGGTGATCCGCGACCTGGAGCATGACAGCACGCGCATTGGCAAAGTACTGGAGGTGATCCGCGGCATTGCCGAGCAGACCAACCTGCTGGCGCTCAACGCAGCCATCGAAGCGGCCCGTGCCGGCGAAGCCGGGCGCGGGTTCGCGGTGGTCGCAGATGAAGTGCGTAGCCTGGCCCAACGTACGGCAGCCTCGATTGCCGAGATTCACCAGATCATCGAAGCAGTGCAGTCGGGAGCGGTGGAAGCGGTCAAGGCCATCGAAAGTGGCCAGCAGCGCAGCCAGGAAGGGGCTGAACAGGTCGAGCAGGCCGGGCAGATGCTGCAGCGCATTACCCTGGCCGTGGAAGCAATCCGCGACATGAACCGGCAGATCGCCACGGCGGCCGAAGAGCAGACCAGCGTGGCCGAAGACATTTCCCGCAACCTGATCGAAATTACCCGTATCGCCACGGCCAACCAGGCAGCGGTACAGCATACCGAACAGGCCGGCCAGCGTTTGCATGGCTTGTCGGGGCAACTGGGCGAAGTGACCTCGCGCCTGACCGCTTAAGCGATTGCAGGCCCATCACGGACCCCGGCAGAGCCTGGTGTCGAGGTGGGCCGCAAAGCGCCTGAGGCAAGGCCCGCACCTCGGCTGATGCATTTCCCGGAGACAACAAAAAGCCCGCACAAGGCGGGCTGATTGAGCAGGATCTGGTCGGAGAGACAGGATTCGAACCTGCGGCCTTCTCGTCCCGAACGAGACGCGCTACCTGGCTGCGCTACACTCCGATGAAGAAAATCCTACTGCATCCCGTTTTGGCCGGCAAGCCCTTGTTGTTTAAAGGGTGATTGCCAAACGGGGCGCGGGTCAGAGCTCCTTGACGGTGCGGATCTGGTCCTTGTTCAAGCGCGTGCGCTTGCCATCCAGTTGCTCGAATTCATAGAAGCCGGAGTCTTCGTCGTAGGACGGTTTATCCGTTGCCTGGATCTCGCGGCCATCGTTGAGGGTGATGACGGTTGGGGTCGAGCAGCCGGCAAGAGCGCCCAGGCCCAAAGCGAGCAAAAAGGCAGGAAGGGTCCGTTTGATCATCGTGTTTCTCCAAGTGCGATGGTGCTGGATGACATTTATGACGCGAGACGTTAGTGCAAGTTCATTCCAAGTGCAGCATAGCGACAAATCCATGCTCTTGACCCAGCGCAACCCCGACGGCCGCAACGCGGTAAAAGGTGCGCTGTGATATAACTGCGGCCATCCATCTTCTGGTGACCGACACCCATGAAAGCCAAGGCAGATACCCCCTTCGTGCCGCTGAACATCGCCGTGCTCACGGTCAGCGACACCCGCACTTTCGACACCGACACTTCCGGCCAGATGTTCGTCGACCGCTTGAGCGCAGCCGGCCACCGTTTGGCCGAACGCGTGCTGCTCAAGGACGACTTGTACAAGATTCGCGCTCAGGTCGCTACCTGGATCGCCGACGACACCGTGCAGGTGGTGCTGATTACGGGGGGTACTGGTTTTACCGGCCGCGACAGCACCCCCGAGGCCGTGGCCTGCCTGCTGGACAAGCAGGTGGACGGCTTTGGTGAGCTGTTCCGGCAGATTTCGGTACCCGACATCGGTACCTCCACGGTGCAGTCGCGAGCCCTCGCCGGGCTGGCCAACGGCACCCTGGTGTGCTGCCTGCCGGGCTCGACCAATGCAGTACGTACCGGTTGGGACGGTATCCTCGCCGAGCAGCTCGACGCCCGCCATCGCCCGTGCAACTTCGTGGCGCACCTGAAGCAGGCAGCGGCCTGCGACAGCCGTGGCTGAGGTCCGCCAGGCCCGGCCACTGATGCCGGTGGAGCAGGCCCTGGAGCAACTGCTGGCGTTGGCCGAGGCCGCACCGATCCGGGAGACCGAGAACGTGCCACTGGCGGCGGCCGAAGGCCGCGTGTTGGCCTGCGACCTGATGGCCTCGCTCGACCTGCCGCCCTGGCCGAACAGCGCCATGGACGGTTATGCGTTGCGCCTGGCCGACTGGCACGGCGAGCCGCTGCAGGTCAGCCAGCGGGTTTTCGCCGGCCATGCGCCGCAGCCGCTGCAGCCGGGCACTTGTGCGCGGATCTTTACCGGTGCACCCGTGCCGGAAGGTGCCGACTGCGTCGAGATGCAGGAAAACACCGAAGTACTCGAGGATGGCCGGGTGCGCTTCCTTGAAGCGCTGCAGGCTGAACAGAACATTCGCCCACAAGGCCAGGAAACCCGCAAGGGTGAACAGGTGATGAACGCGGGCACCCGCCTTGGCCCGATCGAACTGGGCCTGGCTGCGACCCTGGGGCATGGCAGCCTGGACGTGGTGCGCAAGGTGAAGGTAGCGGTGCTGTCCACAGGTGACGAACTGGTCGAGCCTGGCCTGCCGCTGGGCCCCGGGCAAATCTACAACAGCAACCGCCGGTTGCTGGTCAGCTGGTTGCAGCGGCTGGGTTGCGACGTGGTTGACGCAGGGATCCTGCCCGATGACCTGGCGCGCACCCGCGCGTGCCTGGCCGGGTTGGGCGATGTCGACCTGATCCTCTCCACCGGCGGGGTTTCGGTGGGCGAGGCCGACTACCTTGGGGCTGCCCTGCGCGAAGCCGGTGAGCTGGCGTTGTGGAAGCTGGCGATCAAGCCGGGCAAGCCGCTGACCTTTGGCCACTTCCAGGGTGTGCCGGTGATCGGCCTGCCGGGTAACCCAGCGTCGACCCTGGTTACCTTCGGCCTGCTGACCCGTCCGTACCTGTTGCGGCGCCAGGGGGTGGCCGATGTGACCCCCCTGCGTTTCGACATGCCGGCGGGTTTTGACTGGCCCAAGCCTGGTACGCGCCGCGAATACTTGCGTGCGCGCATCGAGCAGGGCCAGGTGCGCATCTACAAGAACCAGAGCTCGGGTGTGTTGCGTAGCGCAGCCTGGGCCGAAGGGCTGGTGGAAGTGCGCGAAGGCAGTACGCCGAAACCGGGCGACAGCGTCCCCTTCATCCCTTTCAGCGAGCTACTTGGCTGAGCGGCCTAGCCAGGAACCACCCAGCGGTGCGGCTTCGGCCGGCGCTGTCTGGGTCAGGCGCATGTGCACGTTTTCCAGCTGCTGGGCGGCTACGCTCCAGTCGTGACGCTGGCGGGCGAACTGGCGACCGGCATCGCTCAACTGGCTCATGCGCCAAGGCTGGTTAAGCAGTTGGGTGATCAGCAACGCCAGTTGGTCACCATCATCACTGCCCAGGTAGTGCTCGCCATTGTTCGCAGCCAGGCCTGAAACGCCTTTGCCGGTGGTGATCACCGGCAAGCCGGCAGCCATCGCTTCGAGAATCTTCACCTTAGAGCCACCGGCGTAGCGCAGTGGGGCGAAGAACAGTGCCGAGCGCCGTTGCAGCTCTCGCAGGTCCGGGCGGTAACCAAACCATTCGATGCGCGGGTCGTTCCAGTGCAGTTTCCAGCTGGCCGGCATGGCATGCCCGGCAATGGCCAGGCGAACCGCAGGGTTGCTCATCCACACTTGCGGCATGATATCTTCCAGCGCCCATTCTATGGCCTCCAGGTTGGCGCCATACTCAAAATTGCCGACAAACAACAGGCGCTGGCTGTGCAGTGCAGGTTGTACGTGCTGATAGAAATCACAGTCCACGCCATTGACCACCACGTTGACCGGGCGCCCGCTGATCTGCGCAATCAGCTCGGCATCGTGGGCACTCACTGCCACCAGCTCGGTGGGCTGGCGCAGCACGCGGTGCTCCCAGCGCCGGTAGCGCCAGCGGTCGAATGCGTTGAGCGGTCGTAGCCACAGCGGCAGGCGGTCGTGGCAGGCGCCACCCATGACCGACTCCAGGGTGTGCTCGCTGAGCATGTAGGGCACACTGCGGGCCTGCAGGGCCTTTTCGAAAGGTTGGAAACTGTAGCTGTGCTCGATCTGGATCACGTCCCAAGGTTCGTCCAGCAGTTGTTCGAAGCGGTGCCGCAGGCAAGGCGACAAGCCGTTGATGATTGCCCGCATGGGGTAGTCGATGATCGGAGACGCGAGCAGGTTGAGCGGGCTGTGCAGCGGCCGCCGCGGCACAACGATCAAGCGCTCGAGCAACGGTTCCAAGGCATCGCGCGCACTGTCGTTGAGGGGGATTTTCGACTGCACCAGCAAGGTAATCCGGTGGCCGCGCTGGGCCAGTGCACGCATCAGGTGGTATTGCCGGGTCTTGCTGCCGCTGGTGGTTGGCCAGGGCAGGTAAGGCAGTGTCCAGAGAATGCGCATGACCCGGAATCCTCATTGACGGCAGCAGATGGCAAGACGCGCCCGCGGCAGTGTTCAGGCAACACTGCCGGGAGGCGCGTCCATGGCTAAGATCGAGGCAGGCCTGGGCATCGGAAAGTCAAAAGGCTGACTCGCCTGAGTTGATTCCCTGCTCAGGTCAAAAACTTGTCAAAGGTTCATTAGCAGAGCATAGCCGCGCATTGCCGGCCGTGTGAAAAATGCCAGCATTTTCCTGAGCCCGGAGACCCTGTTTTTTGGGGCGCATGCAACGATCCCTGTATGCCTGTGGTCGAGATAGGGGTTGGCCAACTTCACGGAGACGCGCACATGCAAGAGCGCAAGGCAATGCTGGTCCTGCATGGCAAGCAGGCAATGAACGAAGAGTTGCGCAGTGCCGTGAGCGACCTGCGCGACAGCGGCTGGGTGCTCGATGTGCGGGTTACCTGGGAGGCGGGTGACGCCCAGCGCCTGGTGGCCGAGGCGCTGGCGGCGGGCTACACGCATATCGTCGCCGGTGGTGGCGATGGCACGTTGCGTGATGTGGCCGAGGCCATGGGCCAGGCGGGTACCGATGCCAGCCTGGTCTTGCTGCCGCTGGGCACGGCCAACGATTTCGCCAAGGCTGCCGGCATCCCCCTGGAGCCAGCTTCGGCGCTGGCCCTGCTGAATGTCGACCCGCAGCCGATAGACCTGGGGCAGGCCGGCGACCAACTGTTCCTGAACATGGCCACGGGCGGCTTTGGCAGCCAGGTCACGGCCAATACCTCCGAAGACCTGAAGAAAGTGCTGGGTGCTGCTGCCTACCTGTTCACCGGCTTGTCGCGCTTCAGTGAACTGCAGGCCGCGTCGGTAGAGCTGCAAGGGCCGGAATTTCACTGGCAGGGGCCACTGCTGGCGCTGGGTATCGGTAATGGCCGCCAGGCTGGCGGAGGGCAAGTGCTGTGCCCCGAGGCGGTGGTCAACGACGGCTTGCTGGATATCGCCATCCTCCCTGCACCGCAAGAGGTGGTCGGGGCGTTACGCGACCTGTTGGCTGGCGATGGCCTTTTCGTCCGGGCGAGGTTGCCTTGGGTCGAGATCAAGAGCTCTCAGGGGCTGGATATCAACCTCGATGGCGAACCCTTGCAGGCTGACAACCTGCGCTTTCAGGCCCGGCCCGCAGCGTTGCGCCTGCACTTGCCGGCCGGGTCGCCGTTGCTCAGTCGTCCAGGCTGATGATCTTTTCGCGCACGGCGAACAGCACCAGGCCTGCCACGTCATGAATCTGCAGGCGCTTCATGATCTGCGAGCGGTGGGTTTCCACGGTCTTGATTGAAAGGCTCAGGCCCGCAGCGATTTCCCGGGTCGATTTACCCCGCACGATGAGGCGCAGGATTTCCAGCTGCCGCGCAGTCAGTGTGTGCCGTTCGCCGGCCACTGGCTTGCCCTGCCTGGAGTGCCGCAGTGCCTGGTTGATGACCGTGTGGGCGATGGCCGGGCTTAGGTAGCGCTCGCCGTTGCGCACTGCCACCAGTGCTTGCTCCAGTTCGGTGGCGCTGGTGTCCTTGAGCAAATAGCCGTGGGCACCGCTTTCCAGAGCGCGCATGATCAGGTCCGGGTCGGTATGCATCGAAAGGATCAGCACCTTGCAGGTGTTGCCGCTGGCCCGCAGGTGAGTGAGGGCATCCAGGCCGCTGGTCGAACGCATCGAGATGTCCAGCAAGACAATGTCAGGCGCCAGCGTGCGAACCTGGTCCAGCAGCTGGCTGCCATCGTCGGCTTCACCGATCACTTCATAGCCCGGGATGTCGCAGACCAGCGCGCGCACCCCGGCGCGGATCAGCGAGTGATCGTCTACCAGCAGCAGTCTATAGGTCATGGGCGGCACTACTCCGGGCGCGTTGCTGGGTGCGCGGCGGCCATGGAAACACCGCCTCGATCTGCGTGCCGAGGCCAGGCTGGCTGGTGATGTCGAGGCTACCCTGCAGCGCGGTTACCCGCTCCTGCATGCCGGCCAGGCCGCGCTGGCCAGCCTCGGCCGGGTGGCGAGCGGGCACAAAGCCGACGCCATCGTCGTGGATCGCCAACGCCAGCCCCTCGGGCGTGCGCTGCAGGCGGATGACCAGGTTGTGTGCCTTGGCGTGACGCAGCATGTTGGTAACCGCCTCCTGGGTGATACGGAACACGGCCATGGCCACAGCCTCGTCAATGCCGCCCAGGCGCTGGTTGCAAGCCAGGCTCCAATGCACGCTGGAGCTGGCCAGGGTACGTACCAGATGGGCGCGCAGGCTGGGTTCCAGGCCAAGGCTGGCCAGCTGCCGGGGGTTGAGCAGGGCGGATACGTCGCGCACGTTGCCCAGGGTGTCATCCAGGGTGTTGCGCAGGGCGTCGCAGTGGCCTTGCAGTTCGTCAGGCATGCGCCGTTGCAGCCATTGCAATTGCAGCTTGGCGGCGGTGAGCGACTGGCCGATGTCGTCGTGCAGCTCCCGGCTCAGGTGCTGGCGTTCATCTTCCTGCACCTTGAGCATGCGCTCGGCCAGCTCTGCCGGGCGCAGGCTGATCGACCTGGCGCCCAGGCCCAGCTGCACGGCGGCGCCCACCGTGGCGGCCAGTTGCAGCAGCAGCAAGCTGGCCGGGATCGCCTGGCTGGCCAGGTACAGCGCCACATTGGCCCCCAGCGAGGCCACCCACAGCCCGGCCGTTGCCCAGCGCAGCAGGGCAGTGCGGGAGACGCAACGCAAAGTAGTCTTCAAGCGTGGGAACATAGTTAGGGAAGCCACTGAAGTATTGCTGATGGTGGGCCTTGCACAATGCTGGTCAGAGGCTTTGGCGCAGTACTTTCGATGTTTTTCTGAGCGCGTGATCTTGCAACTTTTGTGCGGCTCGCAAGCGTTTGTGGGGGCGCATGTTACCACTTCGGATTGCATCGGTCGCGGCTGGGAAACCCTTTGAAACGCCTACTGGCCGGGCATTTTGGGGTAGCAAAGTGCCACCCTTGAATCGAGTGCTGCGCACCGTACGGCAACTAGCGTGGCAACGGTGCAACTTCGCCCATGAAGAACTTGCAGAACTTTCCAAGTTCGACCGGTGCCGGGCTGCAATACACGTACTTAGTTGCACTTGGCTGCAGGTTGATGCGACGGGTGCGGGCGCCCGGCACGCGTGCCGGCTGCCACGTCAGCATGCGGGTGAATGCAAGGGCTACCGTGCTCATCGCAAGCGGCACAGGCTGGCGCGAAGGGTTGCTGTACAGCTTTGGCCAACTCGCCCAGCAAGACCAGTTGCTCGCCAATATCCAGGTTCAGCCGCCCGGTCCGGGGGTCGACCAGCTCCAGCTGCCACGCCAGCAGGGTAAGGCAGGCCTGTACCGCAGGCAGGGCTTCACGTTGCAGGCAGCCGCCGTGGCAGGCCGGGGCCAGCAACTGCTGCAGGGCGCTTGAGTAATGGGCTACTTCACGCAGGCCCAGGCGTGTGGCCTGGCGAGCGAGGCCGTCGAGGGTATTTTCCAGGCAGCGGCAGGCATCCGGATCGTTATCGATCAGTTCCAGATGCCGCAGGCATTCATGCGCCTGGGTCAGCAGCACCTGGGCATCAAGCAGAAAACCCCGCAAGGCTTCATCGAACGATAAGGCAGAGTCCACCATCAGCGCCCCGCGCGTGGCATGGGCGCAGGGGATGAGCACGCCGAAACGATAGCTAGCAAAAGCCTGACTCCATTCATGCAGTGAGAATGGCGTCACATTAATGGCTAAAGGATATCGCGAATATCAGGTTGCACCTGATTACTGGTAAGGGTTTCCCTGATAAGCGGCACGGGTGCGGAACTTTTATCAGGTGCTTGATTGGCCTGCAGTGCCTTGAGTTAAGCATGATGGTAAAGTGATATCAATTGGTTGCGCGGCATTTTCCCGCAAGGGTCAAGGTGTGCGTGAAGCCGCCGATACAGGGTGGATGACTTTACATTTCTCGACTCAAGCCTGGGGGCTTTTCAATGGCAGGCATTCTCGACACGGTAGACCAACGCACGCAACTGGTGGGTGAGAACCGCCTGGAAATCCTGATGTTTCGCCTGGCCGGTCGGCAGTTGTTCGCGATCAACGTGTTCAAGGTGCAGGAAGTCCTGCAACTGCCCAAGCTGACCCTGATGCCTCAGCGCCATGCCTTCGTCTGCGGGGTGGTAAACCTGCGTGGGCAGACGCTGCCGGTGATCGACCTGTCCCAGGCGATCGGCATGCGCCCGCTGCAGCCAGGGCCAGACAGCACCATCATTGTCACCGAATACAACCGGTCGGTGCAGGCCTTCCTGGTGGGCGGTGTCGACCGCATCGTCAATATGAACTGGGAGTCGATCATGCCGCCGCCGACCAGTGCCGGACGCCAGCATTACCTGACCGCTATCACCAAGGTCGACGACAAGTTGGTGGAAGTGATCGATGTGGAGAAGGTGCTCGCCGAGATCGTGCCGTACAACGCACGGGTGTCCGGCGAGAAACTGGCCGACCCGGTGCTGGCCCGGGCGCGTGGCCGCGAAGTGTTGCTGGTGGACGACTCCAGTGTGGCCTTGGCGCAATTGCGTGACACCCTGTCCCAGCTTGGCGTGAAACTGCATGTGGCCAGTGATGGCCTGAAGGCGTTACGCATGCTCAAGGGCTGGGCCGATGCCGGCGAGGACGTGTGCGAGAAGCTGCTGATGGTGTTTACCGACGCCGAAATGCCGGAAATGGACGGCTACCGGTTGACCACCGAGATTCGTAGCGATGCGCGCCTGCGTCAGCTCTATGTGGTGCTGCATACTTCGTTGTCGGGCAGTTTCAACGAATCGATGGTGAAGAAGGTGGGCTGCGACAACTTCCTGTCCAAGTTCCAGCCCGATCGCCTGGTCGACGTGGTCAAGCAGCGGCTGCTGATGGACATCGCCTCTGCGTGATCCGCGGGCCGGCCAGGTATAAGCTTGGCTTTTGGCATGACGCGAGGCGGCAGGGATGTTTCTCAGTGAGTTGTATCGGTACCCGGTGAAGTCGGGGCGGGCGCAAGGTCTGCAGGCTTCAGCGGTTGGCTGTTTGGGGCTGCAGGGTGACCGGCGCTGGATGGTAGTGGAGGAAGAAAACGGACGCTTCCTGACCCAGCGCGCCTGGCCACAGCTTGGCCGCATCGAAGCGCATGACGACGACAATGGCCAGTTATTGCTGCAGGCCCCGGGGCAGGCGCCCTTGCGCGTGGCGGTGCCGCCTGCCGACGAAGCCCTGCGTGGCGTGACCATCTGGCGCGATACCCTACGCGTTCCGGACGCTGGCGATGCGGCGGCAGGTTGGTTGAGCGCGTTGCTGGGCAAGGCCGTTCGCCTGGTACATTGCCCGGAGCAGCGTGCGCGTTACCTGCCCAATGGTTATGGTCTCAACAGTGATCGGGCGGCGTTTCCCGACGGGTTCCCGTTGCTGCTGATTGGCCAGGGCTCGCTGGACGAGCTGAGCCGGCGTATCGGCCGGCCCATGGAAATGCTGCGCTTCCGGCCTAATTTGGTGGTGCAGGGGGCTGAACCATTTGCCGAGGATGGCTGGAAACGCATCCGCATTGGCAGCCTGGAATTCCGGGTGCTCAAGCCCAGTGTGCGGTGCATCTTCACGACCATCGATCCGGCCACCGGTGAGCGCAGCGCTGACCGTGAGCCTATGGCTACGCTGAAGACGTTCCGCGAAAAGGAAGGCGACGTGCTGTTCGGCCAAAACCTGGCGGTTGATGGCAGCGGGCGGTTGGACGTTGGGATGCAGGTAGAAGTCCTGGAGTAGCGATGTTGCCGTTACCGGCCCTATCGCCGTCAAGCCAGCGATAGGGTCGGTACAGGCTCAGCAACAATCACATGTCATCGAAATACCGCTCATGCCAGTCCACCAGCGGCTGCGGTGAGTTCAGCTTTTGCCCGTAGATGACCGAATACGACAGTACGTTTTGCACGTACTGGCGGGTCTCGTCGAACGGAATCGACTCCACCCATACATCGAAGCTCAGATGCTTGGCCCCTTTGAGCCATTGGCGAACGCGCCCCGGCCCGGCGTTGTAAGCCGCCGAGGCCAGCACCCGGTTGCCGTTGAACTGGCTGTGCACCTGGCTCAGGTAGGCTGCACCCAGCTGGATGTTCTTGTCCGGGTTGAGCACCTGCGCCGGTGATGCCAGCGGAATGCTGAACTTGCGCGCGGTTTCCTTGGCGGTGGCCGGCATGAGCTGCATCAGGCCGCTGGCGCCCACTGGCGAGCGGGCATCCTCCATGAAGGCACTTTCCTGGCGGGTGATGGCGAACACCCAGCTCGAATGCAGGCCGCGTACCTTGGCTTCACGCACGAGGGTGTCGCGGTGGGCCATCGGGAAGCGGATGTCCAGGTCGTCCCAATACTGCGCCTGGCTGATGGTGCGGATGGCCGGGAAGTACCAGCGCAATTCATAACCCAGACGGGCCTGGGCGACCATCTCGTCGCGGGTGAAGTGGCGGCTGACGTGGTACCACTCGCGGCGCCCTTCGACGATCTGGCCGCGGGCGTGGAATTCCAGTGCGCGCTGAATGCCCGGTGTGTTACGCACCTTCTTGACCAGTTGCGGGCTCAGCAGCAGCGGCTTGTTGTTCAACTGATACGGGGTCTGGGCCCGGTCGGCAGCGAGGAAACCATAGAAATCACGCTCACGCGCCACGGTTTTGTACAGCAACGGGATCTGCGGGTTGTTCGGCTGTGCCAGTTCCAGGCTGCGTGCCTGCCAGTACTTCCAGCGGCTACTGCTGGCCAGGTCCTGGGGCAGGCGCTTGGTCAACGTGTAGGCGTCTTCCCAGCGGCCCAGGCGCAGCAGCAAGCGCAGGCGCCATTCGCTGACGGTGTTGTCACGCAGCTCGGGGTCGTAGCGGGTCATCAGGTCGAGCGCGCGCGGGTCGTAGCGGCGGGCGAGGGTCAGGCCGATTTCGCGGGCGATGGCCACCTTCTCGTCGCGAGAAAAGTGCATGCGCTGGGCGTAATCGTCAAGCAGCGCCATGGCCTGCTCCGGATTTTGCCGCGCCAGGCGGCGCAGGCCGAGGCTGACTACGTCGGCCATCGCTTCGTTGGCCGGGGTGAAGCGCGATGGCTGGTTGAGCAGCTCGGGCTTCTGCGCCACGTCAACCAGCAGACGCCCTTGCGGAGCAAGGGTGGTCAGGGTCTTGACCAGGTTGTTGGCCAGGCCGTAGTTGCGTGCCTGGGCGGCCAGCTTGGTACGATGCCAGCGCTTGCTCTCGGTCAGCTGGCCTTCGGCTGCCCACATGCCGAACAGCGTATCGCACGCGGCAGGTTGTGACTTGCCCACGTTCCACAGCTTGTCAGCGGTGGCGTTGCCTTCGGCGCGCAGGCCATGGCTGAGCTGGTACTGGCCGTTGAGGCAGTCCAGTTCGGTGAAGTTGAGCTTGGGGTCGTAATACTTGACGAAGGTGTCCCATTCGCCGCGTTCGGCCAGCCAGCGCAACCAGCGCAGTTTCATCCAGTTGGCCTGGGGCAGGTCGCCATGCTTGGCGAGGAAGGCTTCGATTTCCTGGTTGCTTGCGCTTTTCAGGCGTGCGGTGAGTTCGTCATAGGCCAGGTATGGGGTGAGCGGGTAGTCGCTAAGGGCCTGGGCGTAGCGCAGGTACGGGCCTTTGTCGCCCTTGGCCAGCGCACGCTTGGCCTCGTCATAATACTGGCGTTGCAGGGTCAGGTCGGTGGCCTGCGCCGCGCAGGTGGCAGCGGTAAGCAGCAGGCAGGATGCAATATGTAACAGGCGGCTGCGCATGATACGTCCGGGCAGTTGAACCATGGGGAAGTGACGGCGGAGCCAGCACTGTTGGAAGCTATTGCCTTAGCTTAGCTGTTTGCCGGCGGCGGGTGAAAGCACTGTGCTTGTATCGGGATATTAAGTACGACCAGCTGTCACTGACTGCTCGGCGGTTGGCCTGGCGGATGCCGTCGGGGGCCAAGTCAGGTAGAATGCGCCCCCGATTTATGGAGACCAACATGACCCTGCTCAAATTCAGCGATGTGTCCCTCGCATTCGGCGCGATGCCGCTGCTGGACAAAGTGTCCTGGCAGATCGCTCGTGGCGAGCGGGTGTGCATCATCGGCCGCAACGGCACCGGTAAGTCGAGCATGCTGCGCCTGGTCAAGGGCGAGCAGAAGGGCGACGACGGCGAAATCTGGCGTGCCCCGGGCCTGAAGATCGGCGAGCTGCCCCAGGAGCTACCGGTGGCCGACGAGCGTACGGTGTTCGACGTGGTGGCTGCTGGCCTGGATGGCGTGGGTGAGCTGCTGGCGCAGTTTCATCACCTGAGCATGAATATCCAGGGTGACGAAGACCTGGAAAAGCTCATGCACGTCCAGCACGAGCTGGAAGCCCGCGACGGCTGGCGCCTGCAGCAAGTGGTGGAAAGCACGCTCAGCCGCCTGCAACTGCCGGCCGACAAGACCCTGGCCGAACTGTCCGGTGGCTGGCGCCGCCGCGTGCTGCTGGCCCAGGCGCTGGTGTCGGAGCCCGACCTGCTGCTGCTGGACGAGCCAACCAACCACCTGGACATTGGCGCTATCGCCTGGCTCGAAGAGGCCCTGCGTGGCTTCAACGGCGCGGTGCTGTTCATCACCCACGACCGTTCCTTCCTGCAGAACCTCGCTACACGCATCCTTGAGCTGGACCGTGGTGGCCTGATCGACTGGAACGGCGACTACGCCAGCTTCCTGGTGCACAAGGAGGCCGCGCTGGCCGCCGAAGAAACCGCCAACGCGTTGTTCGACAAGCGCCTGGCCCAGGAAGAAGTATGGATCCGCCAAGGCATCAAGGCTCGCCGGACCCGTAACGAAGGCCGCGTGCGTGCGCTCAAGGCCCTGCGTGTAGAGCGTGGCGAGCGCCGCGAGCGTCAGGGCAAGGCCAATATCCAGATCGAAGCGGCCGACAAGTCCGGCAAGCAGGTGATGGTGCTGGAGAACGTCAGCTTCCATCACGCCGACGGCCCGCTGCTGGTAAAGGACTTTTCCATGGTCCTGCAGCGCCAGGACCGTATCGGCCTGCTGGGCGCCAACGGTACCGGCAAGACCACCTTGCTCAAGATGATGCTGGGCGACCTTGAGCCTACAGCGGGCAAGGTGGAGCGTGGTACCAAGCTGGAAGTGGCCTATTTCGACCAGATGCGCCACCAGCTCGACCTTGAAAAGACGGTAATCGACAACCTCGCCGAAGGCCGCGACTTCATTGAGATCGATGGCCAGAATCGCCACGTGCTGAGCTACCTGGGCGACTTCCTGTTCAGCCCTCAGCGTGCGCGCACGCCGGTCAAGGCGCTGTCGGGCGGTGAGCGTGCGCGGCTGCTGCTGGCCAAGCTGTTCAGCAAGCCCGCCAACCTGCTGGTGCTTGACGAACCGACCAACGACCTGGATGTGGAAACCCTCGAGCTGCTGGAAGAAGTGCTGTCCAACTACAAGGGCACCGTGCTGATGGTCAGCCACGACCGGGCCTTCCTCGACAACGTCGTCACCAGCACCCTGGTGTTCGAAGGCGAAGGCAAGGTGCGTGAGTACGTCGGTGGCTACGAGGACTGGATTCGTCAGGGTGGCTCGCCGAAACTGCTGGGCGTAACCGAGAGCAAGGGCGGTAAGTCGGCGCTCAACAGCGCGGTGGTGGAGAAGGTCGAGGTCAAGCCTGAGCCTGTCGCGGCGCCGGTGGTGGAAGAAGCTTCGAAGAAGAAGCTGAGCTACAAGCTGCAGCGTGAGCTGGAGATGCTGCCGGGGCAGATCGATGAGCTGGAGCAGCGCATGGCTGAAGCCCAGGAAGAAGTGAATGCGACTGGCTTCTACCAGCGGCCGATCACAGAAACCTCGGCGGTGCTGGCGAAGATCGAGAAGCTACAGGGCGAGCTGGATGCGCTGGTAGAGCGCTGGGCCGAGCTGGAAGGCTGAGCAGATTTCAACCTGTACCGGCCTCTTCGCGGGGCAAGCCCACTCCCACAGATACATCACACGCCTCAAGGCCAGTGATTTACCTGTGGGAGCGGGCTTGCCCCGCGAAGAGGTCGGTACAGGTTGAATCAATCCTTCTTCAGCAAGCGGACCGCCAGCACGTCGCACGGCGCACCGTGTAGCACATCATTGGCCGTGGACCCCAGCAGCAACGCCAGGCCATGACGGCCATGGCTGCCCACCACGATCAGGTCGCACTTTTGCTCCTTGGCCAGCTGGTGGATTTCCTGGCGCGGTTGGCCGTAGGTCAGGTGCGAATCGCCACGCTGGATGTCCGTGTACTTGTTGAACAGGCGTTCCATGCGCTCCTTGGCTTGGTCGAACTGCTGCTGTTGCAGCTGCGACAGGTCCATCGGCACATCACCGCCGAATGCCATGGCCATAGGCTCGACGATATGCACCAGCGATACCTTGGCGTTCGAAGGTTTGGCGAGCGCCATGGCGCGCTTGATCACCGGGTCGCATTCTTCGGTCAGGTCGACGGCGACCAACAAATGTTCGTATTCCATGAGCGGTACTCCTGGCAATCGCGATAGAAGAAGTATGGTCGCTTTCGGGCGGGTCTTCCGTGAAAAATGGCTAACCAGCTCATTTGCAACGCTTTATGGGATCTACAGATATGACGATATTGCTGGTGGTGTCAATCCTTGCGCTGATTCTCAGCCCGCTCTCCTGGCTGCGCAGTTCGCGCAAGCAGAGCGAGCAGATGCAGTTGCGCCTGGAGGCTCGGCGCATGGGCCTGGCCATGCAGTTGGCGCCACAGCAGTGGCCGCACTGGATGGAAAAGGAGCCACCAAGCCCCTGCCCGCAGTACCACCGGGCCCGGCGCCGGGGGCATGAAGACAGCTTCAGTTTCTGGCAGGTCAGCCCAGGGGTGTGGTGGAACCAGTGGCGCGAACCCTGCCAGGACCCACGTTTCATGGAGGCCCTGGGGCGCTTGCCGGCCACTGTGTACAAGGTCGAGGCCGATGCGCGAATGATTGCCCTGTACTGGACCGAGCGCGGTGATACGGCTGTGTTGCGGGATGTTGCCTACGTCCTCGAAACCTTGGCCTGAGTTCTGCTTTTGCATGGCCCTCCTGCTTCGCGGGTAGGCCCGCCCCCGCAGTGTCGGCGTTCAGCCCGGTAAAACTGCTCTTCAACGACAAAGCGGCGGCTTGGCATACCCCTGAAGGGGTGGGGTGCCAAGTCGCCGCTTTGCGTTCTGCTGTCGCAGAAAAGGCCAGGCAGGCCGGGTATTCATTCAAGCAAGTGCCAGTGTAGCCGTCCACGGTTGCCGCGCAAGGGCAAAGTTGCAACGATTTTCAAGTCGTTGCGGTCAATCGCTGACATGAATGGTCGGCGATCACTGTCATCATGTTTTGTACCGGGACGATAGAAAATGACCGGAAAGTCGCGTTTTCCTCGTGCTTGCGAGCATTTGACAACGTCGGTCTTTTCGGAGAATGTGTGCACACCCAAATCAAACGGGCGTATGAATTGAGCGTTTGTATGTCATGACGCCAAGCCATACTTCCGACTAGCGCGCTGACGGGTGTGCCTGGGGCGGGGCAGTTAGGCCTGCTTTTGCTGCAGCGATCGGCGTGTACAGTTCAGCTTCCATATCGTGGAGATCAGTTGATGATTTACGAAGGTAAAGCCATCACGGTTAAGGCTCTTGAAAGTGGCATCGTCGAGCTCAAGTTCGACCTCAAGGGTGAGTCCGTCAACAAGTTCAACCGCCTTACCCTGAACGAGCTGCGCCAGGCCGTCGACGCCATCCAGGCCGACGCCTCGGTCAAGGGCGTGATCGTCAGCAGTGGCAAGGACGTGTTCATCGTCGGCGCCGATATCACCGAGTTCGTCGACAACTTCAAGCTGCCCGAGGCCGAACTGGTCGCCGGCAACCTGGAAGCCAACCGCATCTTCAACGCCTTCGAAGACCTCGAAGTGCCGACCGTTGCGGCCATCAACGGCATCGCCCTGGGCGGTGGCCTGGAGATGTGCCTGGCGGCCGACTACCGCGTCATGTCCAATACCGCCAAGATCGGCCTGCCGGAAGTCAAGCTGGGTATCTACCCGGGCTTTGGCGGTACGGTGCGCCTGCCGCGCCTGATCGGCTCGGACAATGCCATCGAGTGGATCGCCTCCGGTAAGGAAAACCGCGCCGATGACGCCCTGAAAGTCGGTGCCGTCGATGCCGTGGTTGCCCCTGAGCTGCTGCAGGCCGGCGCCCTGGACTTGATCAAGCGCGCCATCAGCGGCGAGCTGGACTACAAAGCCAAGCGCCAGCCGAAGCTGGAAAAGCTCAAGCTCAACGCCATCGAGCAGATGATGGCCTTCGAGACTGCCAAGGGCTTTGTCGCCGGCCAGGCCGGGCCGAACTACCCGGCCCCGGTCGAAGCCATCAAAACCATCCAGAAGGCCGCCAACTTCGGCCGCGACAAAGCCCTGGAAGTAGAAGCCGCGGGCTTTGCCAAGCTGGCCAAGACGTCGGTTGCCGAGAGCCTGATCGGCCTGTTCCTGAACGACCAGGAGCTCAAGCGCAAGGCCAAGGCGCATGACGAAATCGCCCATGACGTGAAGCAGGCCGCCGTGCTCGGTGCCGGCATCATGGGGGGTGGCATCGCCTACCAGTCGGCGGTCAAGGGCACTCCGATCCTGATGAAGGACATTCGCGAGGAAGCTATCCAGCTGGGCTTGAACGAGGCTTCCAAGCTGCTCGGCAACCGCGTCGAGAAGGGCCGTCTGACCCCGGCCAAAATGGCCGAGGCACTCAACGCCATTCGCCCGACCCTGTCCTATGGTGATTTCGCCAATGTCGACATCGTCGTCGAAGCCGTGGTCGAGAACCCTAAGGTCAAGCAGGCCGTGCTGGCTGAAGTGGAAGGGCAGGTGAAGGACGATGCGATCCTTGCCTCCAACACGTCGACCATCTCCATCAACCTGCTGGCCAAGGCGCTTAAGCGCCCGGAAAACTTCGTCGGCATGCACTTCTTCAATCCGGTGCACATGATGCCGCTGGTGGAAGTGATCCGTGGCGAAAAGTCCAGTGAAGTGGCGGTCGCCACCACCGTGGCCTACGCCAAGAAAATGGGCAAGAACCCGATCGTGGTCAACGACTGCCCGGGCTTTTTGGTCAACCGCGTGCTGTTCCCTTACTTCGGCGGTTTCGCCAAGCTGGTCAGCGCCGGTGTCGACTTCGTGCGCATCGACAAGGTCATGGAAAAGTTCGGCTGGCCGATGGGCCCGGCCTATTTGATGGACGTGGTCGGCATCGACACCGGCCACCACGGCCGAGACGTCATGGCCGAAGGCTTCCCGGACCGCATGAAGGACGAGCGCCGCTCGGCGGTCGATGCGCTGTACGAGGCCAACCGCCTGGGCCAGAAGAACGGTAAGGGCTTCTACGCCTACGAAACCGACAAGCGCGGCAAACCGAAGAAGGTCTTCGATGCCACCGTGCTCGACGTGCTCAAACCGATCGTGTTCGAGCAGCGTGAAGTCACTGACGAAGACATCATCAACTGGATGATGGTCCCGCTGTGCCTGGAGACCGTGCGTTGCCTGGAAGACGGCATCGTCGAGACCGCTGCCGAAGCCGACATGGGTCTGGTCTACGGCATTGGTTTCCCTCCCTTCCGCGGTGGTGCGCTGCGTTACATCGACTCGATCGGTGTGGCCGAATTCGTCGCCTTGGCCGATCAGTATGCCGACCTGGGGCCGCTGTACCACCCGACCGCCAAGCTGCGTGAAATGGCCAAGAACGGCCAGCGCTTCTTCAACTGAGCGGTCAACGAGCTAGAGCGAGAGATTTGATATGAGCCTGAATCCAAGAGACGTGGTGATTGTCGACTTCGGTCGCACGCCAATGGGCCGCTCCAAGGGTGGCATGCACCGCAATACCCGCGCCGAAGACATGTCGGCGCACCTGATCAGCAAACTGTTGGAGCGCAACGGCAAGGTTGACCCGAAAGAAGTCGAGGATGTGATCTGGGGTTGCGTCAACCAGACCCTGGAGCAGGGCTGGAACATCGCCCGCATGGCTTCGCTGATGACCCCGATCCCGCACACCTCTGCGGCGCAGACGGTCAGCCGCCTGTGCGGCTCGTCCATGAGCGCGCTGCACACCGCCGCCCAGGCGATCATGACCGGTAACGGCGATGTGTTCGTGGTCGGTGGCGTGGAACACATGGGCCACGTCAGCATGATGCACGGCGTAGACCCCAACCCGCACCTGTCCTTGCATGCCGCCAAGGCTTCCGGGATGATGGGCCTGACTGCAGAAATGCTCGGCAAGATGCACGGCATCACCCGTGAGCAGCAAGACCTGTTCGGCTTGCGTTCGCACCAGCTGGCCCACAAAGCCACGGTCGAAGGCAAGTTCAAGGACGAGATCATCCCGATGCAGGGCTACGACGAGAACGGCTTCTTGAAGGTGTTCGATTTCGACGAGACCATTCGCCCGGAAACCACCCTCGAAGGCCTGGCATCGCTGAAGCCTGCGTTCAACCCCAAGGGCGGTACGGTCACGGCCGGTACTTCGTCGCAGATTACCGACGGCGCCTCGTGCATGATCGTCATGTCCGGTCAGCGTGCCATGGACCTCGGTATCCAGCCATTGGCGGTGATCCGTTCGATGGCAGTGGCCGGTGTCGACCCGGCAATCATGGGCTATGGTCCGGTGCCATCGACCCAGAAAGCCCTCAAGCGTGCCGGCCTGACCATGGCCGATATCGACTTCATCGAGCTCAACGAAGCCTTTGCTGCACAGGCCCTGCCAGTGTTGAAAGACTTGAAAGTGCTCGACAAGATGGATGAGAAGGTTAACCTGCACGGCGGCGCCATTGCCTTGGGCCACCCGTTCGGTTGCTCCGGGGCGCGCATTTCCGGCACCCTGCTCAACGTCATGAAGCAGAATGGCGGTACCCTGGGGGTGGCGACCATGTGCGTCGGCCTTGGTCAAGGTATCACCACTGTCTTCGAACGCGTCTGATCGCGTAGCGGGACAGCAGCCGGGGCCATGTGCCCCGGTTTTGTTTTTTTCAGGTTTTTTTCAAGAGGGTGGGCAACATGCAGATACAGCCAGGCATCTACCGGCATTACAAAGGGCCTGAGTACCGTGTCTTCAGTGTTGCGCGGCACTCGGAGAGCGAAGAGTGGATGGTGTTCTACCAATGCCTGTATGGTGACTACAGCTTCTGGGTACGGCCACTTTCGATGTTCCAGGAGTCCGTCGAGGTTGACGGCGAGCAGGTGCCACGCTTTGCTTTGGTCAACGCCGAAGAAGGGCTGCCTGGCTTGCTGGGCAAGTCGCACGAGTGATCGTTCGAACTTGACCTCACACTTTTGCCACTATATATAGCGGTGCCGCGTCTAGGCACCTGACGCGTTTTTCATCTTCAGATTCAGGAATACTCCGATCCATGGGCAAATCGCTGGTCATTGTGGAATCCCCGGCCAAGGCCAAGACCATCAACAAGTACCTGGGCAACCAGTACGTGGTGAAGTCGAGTATCGGCCATATCCGAGACCTCCCCACCAGCGGTTCGGCCAGCGCAAGCAAAGAGCCGGCCGCCAAGCGTGGCAAGGCCGCGGGTGAGGCTCCGGCCCTGTCGCCGAAAGAAAAGGCCCGTCGCCAGCTGGTCGCACGCATGGGCGTCGACCCTGACCACGGCTGGAAGGCCAAGTACGAGATCCTGCCTGGCAAGGAAAAGGTGATCGAAGAGCTGCGCCGCCTGGCCAAGGATGCTGACACCATCTATCTCGCAACCGACTTGGACCGCGAAGGGGAAGCCATCGCCTGGCACCTGCGCGAGGCCATCGGTGGCGACGACACCCGCTACAAGCGCGTGGTGTTCAACGAAATCACCAAGAAGGCCATTCAGGAAGCGTTCTCGCAGCCAGGCCAACTGGACATCGATCGGGTCAACGCCCAGCAGGCGCGGCGCTTCCTCGACCGCGTGGTCGGCTACATGGTCTCGCCGCTGCTGTGGGCCAAGATTGCCCGTGGCCTGTCTGCCGGCCGTGTACAGTCGGTGGCGGTGAAGCTGGTGGTTGAGCGTGAGCGTGAAATCCGCGCGTTCATCCCTGAAGAGTACTGGGAGATCCACGCCGACCTTGGCACCGCCAAGAACGCCAAGGTGCGTTTCGAGGTGGCGCGCGAGAAGGGCGAGGCCTTCAAGCCGCTCAACGAAGCACAGGCCATGGCGGCGCTGGAGAAGCTCAAGGCTTCCAGCTACAGCGTGGTCAAGCGCGAAGATCGCCCGACCAGCAGCAAGCCATCGGCCCCGTTCATCACGTCCACCCTGCAGCAGGCGGCCAGTAATCGCCTGGGCTTCGGCGTGAAGAAAACCATGATGATGGCCCAGCGCTTGTACGAAGCCGGCTACATCACCTACATGCGTACCGACTCGACCAACCTGTCGGCTGATGCCCTGGATATGGCCCGCAGCTACATCGAGCGCGAGTTCGGCAAGCAGTACCTGCCGGAAGCGCCGCTGGTCTACGGTAGCAAGGAAGGCGCTCAGGAGGCCCACGAAGCGATTCGTCCTTCCGATGTGAACACTCATCCGACCAAGCTCAGTGGCATGGAGCGCGACGCCGAGCGCCTGTACGAGCTGATCTGGCGCCAGTTCCTGGCCTGCCAGATGCCGCCAGCGCAGTACCTGTCCACCAGCGTTACCGTCGCCGCCGGCGATTTCGAGCTGCGTGCCAAGGGCCGTATCCTCAAGTTCGACGGTTACACCCGCGTGCTGCCGCAGCAGAGCAAGCCGGGCGAAGACGACGTGCTGCCAGAGATGGTGCAGGGTGAAGCACTCAAGCTGATCCAGATCGACCCGAGCCAGCACTTCACCAAGCCACCCGCACGCTTCACCGAAGCCAGCCTGGTCAAGGAGATGGAAAAGCGCGGTATCGGTCGCCCGTCGACCTACGCGGCGATCATTTCCACCATCCAGGATCGCGGTTACGTGACCCTGCACAACCGCCGCTTCTACTCCGAGAAGATGGGCGATATCGTCACCGAGCGCCTGTCGGAGAGCTTCTCCAACCTCATGGACTATGGCTTTACCGCCGACATGGAAGAGAACCTCGACGACGTGGCCCAGGGCGAGCGTGACTGGAAAAACGTGCTTGACGAGTTCTACGGCGACTTCAGCAAGAAGCTGCAGACCGCCGAGTCCAGCGAAAATGGCATGCGCGCCAACCAGCCGACCATGACCAACATTTCGTGCAAGGAATGTGGTCGGCCGATGATGATCCGCACCGCTTCAACGGGCGTGTTCCTCGGTTGCTCGGGCTACAGCCTGCCGCCGAAAGAGCGCTGCAAGGCTACCGTCAACCTGGTGCCGGGCGACGAGATTGCCGCTGACGATGAGGGCGAGTCAGAATCACGCGTGCTGCTGGGCAAGCACCGCTGCCCGATCTGCGCCACGGCGATGGATGCCTACCTGCTGGACGAGAAGCACAAGCTGCACATCTGTGGTAACAACCCGGATTGCGCTGGCTACGAGATCGAGGAAGGCAACTACCGCATCAAGGGCTACGAAGGGCCGAGTCTGGAGTGCGACAAGTGTGGTAGCGAGATGCAATTGAAGACCGGCCGTTTCGGCAAGTTCTTTGGTTGCACCAACCCGGCATGCAAGAACACTCGCAAGTTGCTCAAGAGCGGCGAAGCGGCCCCACCGAAGATGGACAAGGTGGACATGCCCGAGCTCAAGTGCGAGAAGGTGGACGACACCTACGTGCTGCGTGACGGTGCTTCGGGGTTGTTCCTGGCCGCCAGCCAGTTCCCGAAAAACCGCGAAACTCGCGCGCCGCTGGTGCTGGAGATCGTGCCGCACAAGCATGAAATCGACCCGAAGTACCACTTCTTGTGCGACGCGCCGCAGAAAGACCCGGACGGCCGCCCAGCGGTGATCCGCTACAGCCGCAAGACCAAGGAGCAGTACGTGCAGTCCGAGGTTGATGGTAAGCCGACAGGGTGGAAGGCTTTCTACGACGGCAATGCCTGGAAGGTTGAAGACAAGCGCTGATCTATCGGTGCTGTAATCTGGGGCCGGTTCGCGCCCCTTCGCGGGCAAGCCTGCGAAGGGGCGCAAACCGGCCCTGATCATTTATGATGCTGGTATCCGCCTTGTAGCCTTATTGGAGGGCACTGAAATGGCCCAGGAAACCTACACCCGTACCAACCAGAAATTGTTCTTCGCCGGCCTCGCCCTGGAGTCCATGGCCAAGGCCGAGCAGAGCCAGGCCATGAATGCCCAGGGCTTGGTCCAGGCCGAGCGCGAGTCGGCGCTGTTTCATCTGTACGGTGCGCTGCTAGGCATGTGCCATGAAATCGGTGCTTTCTACCGCCTGCCGGTTGTGGCAAGCGTCGAGCAGGCTTTGGCGGACGACAGCCTGAACGGTATCGCCATCCCCGAAGTCGCCGAGCTGCTGGAGCTAGCCCGCCAGCGTGAAACCTGGCTGGCGCAAATGCTCGCTGCTTATGCCGATTTGTTCCGACCACCTGTCGCCAGGAAAGCGCCGAAAACTGACGTCACTCAGCCGCTGATCCAGGCTGTGAATCTCGATGAGCCTGAGCATCCAGCGCTTTCGCGTAGCGAGCTGGAGAGCTGGCGCAACAACCTCAAAGGCCTGGTGAGACGTTTCCGCGACGCGTTGAGTGAGTGCTGATAGCCGCAACGGCTGGTACAATACTGGCCTTTCGCGGAGAACTGCCATTTATGTCTACGTCGTTTCTGGAAATTGTCGAGTTGCCTGATGGCCGCATCGAACTGCGTCGCGCCGAGGATGAGGGCTCTCTGGTAACCTTGGATTTCTCGGAAGACGCCAAGGTATTCTTGCAGGGTCAGCATGTGGAAGTGGCCAAGGCCATGCTCAGTGTGGGCGTGCAGATGGCTGGTCGCCTGATGGATGGCGAGCTGGAGCGTGATGAAGGGCCGCGCGTGCTGCACTAGGCTTTACGCCCTCACGGTGCAGCAGCTAATCAGGCTTTTTGAAGTGACAGGCAAAGCCTGAACATCAGCCGAGGCGGATGTTCAGGCTTTGTGCGTTTCCGGTACTGGCAGCGCGCAGCAGTTGCTGGCGTGCAGTGGCATTGACGCTGCCCAGCCAGCTGACCACTGTGTGGCTGAGGCCCAGGCGCAAGGCTTCGCAAGCCAGTTGCAGCGGGCTTTGGTTGCTGCGAGGTTGCAGCAGCAGGATGCGTTCACGGTTGAGGCCGGCATCGCGCAGCCAGGCCTGGGTCAGGCTCGATGGCGGGGCGATCAGGGTCAGCCAGCGGGTCTCGTCTTCTTCGCTCAGCTCGCGCAGTACGGGTGCCAGCAGGCTTTGGCAGTGCACGGGCGTGCCGCGCAGCGACAGTTCACTGAACAGCTCGGGCTGGCTGCTCTTGCGCGCCGCGTCGCTGGCTTTGAGGCCAGGTAGCACGGGTTGGGCGAGGAATGCTTCGAACAATGGCAACTGGGCTTGCTCGGGTGCGTGAAAGAACTGCTGCATGACGCCTCCTGGATCAGCGGCGAATGACGCCGACGCTCAAGCCCTCTATCACCAGTTCCTGTTCTTTCAGGTCGACTTCGATGGGGGCGAATTCGGGGTTTTCGGCCAGCAGCCAGACCTTGCTGCCTTCGCGCTTGAAGCGCTTGACGGTAACTTCGTCGCCGATGCGGGCCACGACGATCTGGCCGTTGCGGGCCTCGCGGCAGGTGTGCACTGCCAGCAGGTCACCGTCGAAGATGCCGACGTCCTTCATGCTCATGCCGTGTACGCGCAGCAAATAGTCGGCCTGGGGGTGGAAGAAGGCAGGGTTGATGTTGCAGGATTGCTCGATGTGCTGTTCGGCGAGAATCGGCGCACCGGCAGCCACACGGCCGATGATCGGCAGGCCGCTTTCTTCGGCCTTGGCTTCGAAACCAGGGATGCGGATGCCGCGGGAGGCGCCCGGGGTCATTTCGATCGCACCTTTGCGGGCAAGGGCCTTGAGGTGTTCCTCGGCTGCATTGGGCGACTTGAAGCCCAGCTCCTGAGCGATCTCGGCGCGCGTCGGCGGGAAGCCGTTGTCTTCCAGGCAACGCTTGATGAACGCGAGAATTTCGGCTTGGCGTGGCGTCAGTTTCAACATGTTGTGCGCTCTGTCTTTTTGTACAGTGACTGGGATTATATACAGTACTGGATGCGCTGCAAGCCAAAAGGCGCAATAAACAGCAGGGGTTGGCACTTGCAGCTGGCCGTCTGGCGCTTTTAAATGGCGACCGCCTGGTCACGGAGCCTTGACAGATGCAGGGCTGAAACGTATGTTTCAAACACCTGTTTGTCTGGCGGAGTAGTCGGAGTAGTCATGGCCCAATCGGAAACCGTTGAACGCATTCTCGATGCTGCCGAGCAGCTGTTCGCGGAAAGGGGGTTCGCCGAGACCTCGTTGCGGCTGATTACCAGCAAGGCCGGGGTCAACCTGGCGGCTGTCAACTATCATTTCGGCTCCAAGAAGGCCTTGATTCAGGCAGTGTTCTCGCGTTTCCTCGGTCCGTTCTGCGCCAGCCTCGAGCGTGAACTGGAGCGGCGCCAGGCCAGGCCGGAGCACAAGCCCAGCCTCGAAGAGCTGCTGGAAATGCTGGTGGAACAGGCGCTGGCCGTGCAGCCGCGCAGCAACAACGACCTGTCGATTTTCATGCGCCTGCTGGGGCTGGCCTTCAGCCAAAGCCAGGGCCACCTGCGGCGCTACCTGGAAGACATGTACGGCAAGGTATTCCGCCGCTACATGCTCCTCGTCAACGAAGCCGCCCCCCGTATTCCCCCGCTGGAGCTGTTCTGGCGTGTCCACTTCATGCTGGGGGCCGCCGCTTTCAGCATGTCGGGTATCAAGGCCTTGAGGGCCATTGCCGAGACCGATTTCGGCATCAACACCTCTATCGAGCAGGTGATGCGCCTGATGGTGCCGTTCCTGGCGGCGGGCATGCGCGCCGACAGCGGTGTCACCGACGACGCCATGGCCACTGCGCAGCTCCGCCCGCGCAGCAAGGCCGGTACTGCCACGGCCAAGGCCTGAAGGCTGGGCGCAGCGGGGCTGCTTGGGCTAAGCTAGCGCCGCTTTTGTTCAGTCTTCAAAGAAGGATTACCCATGACCGTCAGCCTGCAAGGCTCCTTGATGGTGGATATTGCCGGTAAATGGCTGACCGCCGAAGACCGCCACCTGCTGCGCCAGCCTGAAGTCGCTGGCCTGATCATCTTTGCCCGCAACATCGACAGCCCGCGCCAGGTGCGTGAGCTGTGTGCTTCCATCCGCGCCATCCGCCCTGAACTGATTCTTGCCGTCGACCAGGAGGGCGGCCGCGTGCAGCGTCTGCGTCAAGGCTTTGTACGCCTGCCGGCCATGCGCGCACTGGCTGACAACGACAACGCTGAGTACCTGGCCGAGCAGTGTGGCTGGCTGATGGCGACCGAAGTGCTGGCGGTCGGTCTGGACCTGAGCTTTGCGCCAGTGCTCGACCTCGATCACCAGCGCAGCGCCGTGGTGGGTAGCCGGGCCTTCGAGGGTGACCCGCTGCGTGCCACGCAGTTGGCCGGGGCGTTCATCCGTGGCATGAATGCGGCAGGCATGGCGGCCTGCGGTAAGCATTTCCCCGGGCATGGCTGGGCCGAGGCTGACTCGCATGTGGCCATTCCTACCGACGAGCGCAGCCTGGAGCAACTGCGCCAGGCCGATCTGGTGCCGTTCAGCCGCCTGAGCGGGCAGCTGGCCGCCGTGATGCCGGCGCATGTCATCTACCCGCAAGTCGACAACCAGCCAGCCGGCTTCTCGCGGCGCTGGTTGCAGGACATCCTGCGTGGCGAGTTGGGCTTTGACGGGGTGATCTTCAGTGACGACCTGTCGATGGCCGGTGCGCACGTGGTGGGTGATGCCGCCAGCCGTATCGAAGCAGCGTTGAGTGCCGGCTGTGACATGGGCCTGGTGTGCAATGACCGGGCAGCAGCGGAGCTGGCACTGAGTGCGGCGCAGCGGATGAAGGTCAAGCCGTCGCCGCGGATTGCGCGGATGCGTGGTCAGGGCTATGCCCGCACCGACTATCGCCAGCAGCCGCGGTGGCTGGAGGCGTTGGGGGCGTTGAAGGAAGCCCAGCTGGTCGATTGACTGCCTCGGCCTCTTCGCCGGCTAAAGCCGCTTCTACAGGGATTGCGCTAGATTCTAGAAATTGAGCGAGCCAGTTGTTTCCCCAGGTACTGCATCAGCCTCAAGGCTGCGGGGGTGCCTGTGGGAGCGGGCTTGCCCCGCGAAGCATCCAACACACGGTGCATGGCACGGGCTTCGCCCGTGTTCGCGGGACAAGCCCGCTCCCACAGGGATTGCGCTAGCTTCTGGAAATTGAGCAAGCCAGTTGATTCCCCAGGTACCGCATCAGCCTCAAGCCCGCTCCCACAGGGGATTGCGCTAGATTCTAGAAATTGAGCAAAACAGTTGTTTCCCCAGGTACTGCATCAGCCTCAAGGCTGCGGGGGTGCCTGTGGGAGTGGGCTTGCCCCGCGAAGCATCCAACACGGTGGATGGCACGGGCTTC